>JBHLKP010000027.1:0-29855 GCA_048886525.1 Candidatus Hodarchaeota archaeon
CATGATAGGATTTGGATATTTTTTCGATATTTTCATCTGTTAATATCCGATGACTTCTATCGACCATTGTTCCTAAGTTTCGTGCATCAATAAAAAGAATTTCACCTTGTCTGTTTCTAAATCTGGAAGTTTGATGTTTTGTTCGTGAAATGATCCATATACAAGCAGGAATTGTGGTATTGTAAAACAAGTTAGGAGGTAAAGTTACAATACAATCGATTAAGTCATTCTTAATTAGTTTCTCGCGAATTTGAGGCTCTTCCTTTGGTGTACTTGATGATAAAGAGCCATTTGCTAGAACAAATCCAGCATAACCTTCCGAAGAAAGATGATAAAGAAAATGAAGGATCCACGCATAATTGGCGTTTTTTTCAGGAGGATTAATTTGAATACCAAATTGATTCCATCTTGGATCATCTTCTAAGGCTTTACTTTTCCAATCCTTAGCATTGAATGGGGGATTAGCTAGAATATAATCAGCTTTAAGATCTCTAAAATGATCATCGTGGAAACTATCTCCGCACTGTATATTCGATTCAATTTTTCTGATGGCAAGATTCATCTTGCATAAGCGCCATGTGGTCTGATTAGACTCTTGACCAAATATGGATAAGTTATCTTTGGTTTTTCCTTGATGTTTTACCATGAATTCCTTGCTTTGAACAAATAAACCTCCTGAACCACAACAAGGATCAAAAATAGTTCCTTGATATGGTTCAATCATACTAACAAGTGTTTTAACAACACATTGTGGTGTATAAAATTGTCCTCCCTTTTTTCCTTCCGCAGCTGCGAACTCTCCCAAGAAATACTCATATACTCGGCCCAAAATGTCTGTATCTCTCTTGTTATCAATACGAATTGATCCAATCATATCGATTAAACTACCTAGCACCCTTTTATTTAGTGAAGGCCGTGCATAATCCTTTGTTAATACACCTTTCAGAGTAGAATTCTCTATTTCAATGTTTACCATAGCCTCGTCAATTAATTTTCCAATTTCTGGATTGGTTGAATGTTTTTCAATATAATCCCATCTAGATTTTGGTGGTACCCAGAAAACACTCTCATTTCGATATTCTGAAGGATTTTCAGGGTCAAATCCATCCTTAGCTTGGTTTAATAATCTTTTATGTAAAGAATAAGAAGCATCTGAAATATATTTTAAGAATATAAGACCTAAAACTACATGTTTATATTCTGCTGCATCCATATTACTTCTTAATTTATCTGCTATAGCAAAGAGTTTTTTTTCAAACCCTAAATCTCTACTATTTTCATTCTCTTTCTTATTCAAGTTCAAACATCCGTTTTTGCTAAGCTCGTTGTTCAAAACGATTAAATTCTACTAGTATTCAGTGCTCAAGATTATCAAGAATTTTTCTCTCTTCTTCTTTTATCTAAGTTACAGTCTTTAAATACTCTTTATTCCCTGAAATATCTACAACAAATTTTGAATTTTTAACAATTGTTAAAAAGGAGCTAATTAATAATGCACTTAAAGAAGAATAAAACTGTGCTAAAAGGAAGCCTGGCTGCCAGTACTATTATATTCATTATCTGCAGCCTTTTAATCCTATTAGCTAGCAATACACCTGCATATGGAACTGAAACGAGTATAAATAGAGTCACTGGTGTTAATACTGGTGTCTATTTTTATGTTCGGATTGAAGGAGCTAGTCAAGGAGTAATTCTTGGTAATGTCCAGACATCAGGATTTCAAGGATGGATCGAAGGATATCAATATTCCCATAGCATGTACTATCCAACTGATCCCCACAGTGGAGCAGTAACAGGTCAAAGAGTTCATACACCAGTAATAATATTAAAAGAGGTCGATAAAAGCACTCCTAAACTATCACAAGCTTTTGTTACAGGAGAAAAACTGAACGAAGTCTTAATCCGATTTTTCAATCAATCATCTTACAACTACTTTACTGTAAAACTAGAAGATGCAACAATTAATTCAATTCGGGAATTTATGCCAAATAACCTTAATCCCTCGACTTATCAGCCATTGATGGAAGAGATTTCACTTGTTTACCGAAGGATCACGTGGACATGGGAAGAAGAAGGAATCGAATTTACTGATGATTGGTATTTTCCAGGATAAACTTTGAAATTATCTTCATGAAGGAATATAAATGCACAAGAATATCATGAAACTGGGTTTCTCATTATGTATCCTTCTCGTTATCACATTCAGCACGTTTACACCTATAGAGGCAACTTATCAGAGTGATCTTTTGAATGATGTGTGGTCCAAGTCTTCAGCTACGTCAGGTGATTATGTTGACTACCTTGATCTTGAAGAGGTTGTACTTCAAGGTTGTTCAATAATAATTACAACTGATGGAGATCTTACCACCTTAGCTACAAATATTATAACGCATTTTCTAGTGTTATTTAGTGATGATGGCGACCCTACCAACTTCGAGGCAACTATCGGTTTTTCTCAAATCGGGAATGAAGACAGATCTGTATTTTGGGCAATTGGTGATCCCTGTGAAAATACTGGAGTTCTGTGGGAATATGATTATTCTGGGAGTCATTTCGAAATAACAACTAATTATCTGAAAATAAATTTCATTGAATTTGATGGAATTCTTTACTCTGAAATTTTAATTATATCAATATCAAAAGATGCAGGAAAAGATTATTTTGATTGGATACCCAGTTGGTACCAACTATCAGAGGTCCAAGATATAATTGCTAAGATCATACCTAATCTAGCTATCCCTTCAGGGACAACTCCAACTACTACGATAACTACTGTGCCTACAACAACAGTTTCTCCACCAACAACTTCGGTACCTCCTACCACAACTTCTGTAAATACAAGTCCCATTATTGTTCCAACAAAAACAGATGAATTAAATACAACATACACAACCCCAGATATATCAGCCGAAGATGGTGGCTTAATTACACCTGGTTACACTATTTTAGTTGGATTACTCGCTATACCATCCTTAGTGGTAATAAAAAGGACTTTGAAGAAGAAAAAACTTACTTCCTAAAGAAAAGAAAAAAGATCCTATTATAGTGAAAAGCCATTCAAACTTAAAACTGGTTCGAAAATTAGAAATTAATCGTTAAATTTATTTCTAATAATGAAGTAATACAAGAATCACGATGTATTCTATGAAATTGGGTTAGAAACCCGATTAATAGATTCATCTTGAATTTCTAGATTATAAAGTTTTGTTAAACCGAGTTTTTTCAATCTAATCATTGTTTCATTAAAAGCATATGCAATATCAACTGGAGAATGAGCATCTGAACCTAGTGTTAATGGAATTTCTCTCAGAATTAGCTCTTTAATTATATCATCACTTGGGTATTGTTCTTTAATTGCATTCCGAATACCAGAGGTATTAATTTCAACTAATATTTCAGTTCTTTCAATCTGATCAATAACTGAGAGAATTTTTTGCCAAATCGCCTCCTTATCCTCAGGCACTAATCCAATTTTTTTTGGAAGGTCAAAATGCCCTAGTATATCAAAATATTTTGTTTTAACAAGCTCTTCTATTGCTTCATAATAGCTTAGGAACATTCTATCAATTCCTATTCTTTTGATACTTGGAACGGACTTTTCCATATCAATTGCTAAAGCTTCATGATCATTCCATGGGATTACATGAATAGAACCTATTAAATAATTTAATTCTCCCTCATATTGCTTAATAACAGTTTTATTTTTAGAAAATGCGTTTTTAAAATAATCTACTTCTAATCCAATAAGAACATCAATACTCTCTCTATATATTTGTTTTAAAGCATCTGCTTTCCTAAAATACGATCCAAGAGCTTCTAATGTCATTGCATACTGATGAAATGGTTTTGGAAGAAAAATCATTGGGTGATGATCACTTATTCCTATCTGTTTAAGGTTTTTATCAATAGCAGAGTGAATATAGTCTTTCAAAGAACCTATTGCATGATTACAAAGTTTAGAATGTGTATGATAATCCCAAAGTCTCATAGATTCCCGTTATTCATCAAATTAAATAATGAACTCTGGGTCTAAAAGAATAATAAAATAAGAGAAAATCAATTTACAAAGTGGAATGCCTTTAGAAACACAAAATTATTAACAAACAAATAATAAGAGTTCTTTAAAGCAATGTTGAGATTAACCAGATGATTACAAGTATGATGAAAGTTGGAATGAGAAGAAGTAAGAACGTTAAGCCATATTTAGAGATTAATCCTGGTGTATAAAGTTCTGGAGGATTAAAGTGTTTTAAGGGGTCATTTTCATCAAATATCATCTCAAGATCTCGTTTTTTCAACTCTTCAAAGAATAAATCAGGAGCATCACTTGGTAAAGCTTCAGGTGGCAGAACTCCAGTTCCACTGATTTTTCCTTCTGCAAAGAGTTGAGCTGCAATTGACGTAGGAAAACCTGTAAGATCACCCATTGTGACACTAGGAGTACAGTAAACCCAATGTATTGGCTTTTCTTTATAAGATCCGTAAATATCAACTCGCGCGGAAGATGCAGCTACTCCTCCTGTCTCAAAAATCCTTTCTGTCTGATGAATGAATTTTGCCAAGAATTTTCTACGGGTTTTTCCTTGAAGCATATGAAGTTGCTTCATAGATTCGCCAAATTTGTTATTCCAATCAGGTGTTAATCCTCCTTTTAATGTACACTCTGTAACATTGAGTAAAAACCGTGGAATTGTAACTGGTTCTGGATGACCGCAATCAAACACCTTAACTATATTGAGAGGAGCTGGGAAATTAATTTTGGCATTTCCCTTTCCAGCAGGCACATTAATGAATTTACCATTTTGATAAGATGGAAATTCCCCCGTAATTGCATAAAAAACGTGAAGAATGACTGCTAATCCTTCAGAATCAGCAGCTCCTCCTGCCCATGATATGTTTAATCGGATCGGACCTTGATCTAGTTTATCATACGCATATTTACACATCAAATTTGTTAAACCTGGAGTCCAGCCATAACCAATAAAAATCGGAATTTTAGCTTCCTTAGCAGCAGCATCCATCTCAAGCACTTCTTGAGTAGGATCTGGATCATCACATATGTCAACTAAAGGTGTACTAGCTTCAATCGCAGCTCGTGCAATTAGTGGACCAAAAAAATAGAAAGGGCCAATCGCAGAACATGTGATGTCATAATTCTTCATAAGGCGTACTAATTCTTTATGATTTGTGGCGTCGACTCTAACAAAGTTCAAACGAGAATCTTGAAACTGGAATATCAGCTCTTTTGCTCGTTGTTCATTAATGTCAGCAATGGTTATTTTAGTCCACATTGTCCCAAATTTAACAGAGTCTTTTACAATGTAACTCCCCATATCTCCAGCACCACCTAGTATTAGCAATTTCATAATGGATCACATATCAAACAATAATAGAAATAGGTTTGGAAAAATTATCTAATAAATCTTTCTTTAAATCCCAATAATCCTATTAAATCTATGTCCACTTAACTTCCTTGCCAATTTTTGACTCATTCCCATATTCTGCAGTAGTAGCTAAACTAAGAATGCCAAATCTTAAATGTTTACGACTTTGAAAAACCCCCATGATGAAATTCAATAGAGTAATTCAGTTTTGCTGCTTTACAATAACGCATTATTTTCCTTTCTAGATAATCCCAATAGCTCCTATCTTTTCTTATTTCTTGGTATTTCGATAACAACATGGGATGAGTTTCCTTGATCACATCCATAATTCTGGAGACATTATGAGGTCGGAAGTTTAAATTTTCAAACATAAAACGATCAGTATAGCTTTTAGTTTCTTCAATAATGGCTTCATAATCCGTAAGCTCTGGGAAATACGGAGATATAAAGGTATATGTCGAAATTCCAGCATCAAAAATTGATTTAAGGGCATCTAATCTCTCAAATGGTGTAGAAGCATGAGGTTCAATTTTTTTCGAAAATTCTTCATCCAAAGTGCAAAGGGAGATCCCAACTTCAATATTATTTTTAAATTGCTTAAATAAGTCAATATCTCGAACAGCAAGCTTTGATTTAGTTAAAATCATTATCATCTCTGCATTAGTTCCAACTAAGTTTTCGAGTATTTTGCGAGTGTTTCGATATTTCTTCTCCAATGGTATATAAGGATCGGTAACAGAACTGATTAAAATCTTCTTCCCATCATATTTCTGTGGTGCCATCTGATCAAAGTTGAATGTTTTGATGTCCAAAAATTCTCCCCATTTGTCACCTTTATGACTGGTAAATCTAATCATAAATTCCGCGTAGCAATAAATACAACCATGTTGACAGCCTATATAAGGGTTAATAACATAATCAATCGAGGGTATATTACTTTTAGTAAGAATATTTTTAGATTCACGGAAGTCTATCTTCATAACCATTCATCTATTAGATGATATTATTAAATCTAGCCATTTTCCTCAAAAAACGCTTCTTTACCCGATAACTAAACTTTGTGATTTAATGTTTTTCTTTCCTTTTTTCCAAAGAATAGATCAAATTTAGTAAATTGATTTGAGAAGAAAAATTAGAATAAGGAAAATAAACTTCATGATTGTAATACATACATAAAATCCAAGTAAAAAAAATTTTTTGGGTACGCAGATCCCCACCGTTAATAAGATATAAATATACCATAAAAACAAATAATAATGATAAAATAGTATTTAATAAGTAGATTAATTCCAAGAGAATTACCTCAATCATTTTAAATACCGTTAAAAATACTTTATAGTACACAAAATCTCGTTATTAGATATCCTGCTATTTCAGCTAATAAAAAATAGGATTACACAAAATAATTCTAAAATAAGTAAAAGTAATTTATTGGAGCAGTGAAAAGAAGATGAAAGTTAAAGAACGACTGGAGTTTTTCAAGTCGCAGATTGAGTTAGAAAAAGAGATTATAAGTACAGCTGAAACCTCTGTAAAGAATATTGAGAATGTTATTGTTCGTGAAATGATTTTGGGGATTGCAATGGATTCTCGGAAACACAAATCTTTGTTGAGCACGGTTATTGCTCTCCATGAGAGAATCTCATTAATTGATGAACCAATAACAGATCAACTAAAACGAAATTTAGAGGAACATATTCGACTCGAAGAAAAAGCTATTAAAACATATAAGAAGTTATTAGAAAACCTTGATGATGAAAAGGAGAAGTTAATTATCCGTTTCATCCTAAAAGATGAAATTAGACATCATAAATTCTTAAAACAGCTCCATGAAGATCTAGTTGAAAAGCTCACCTTCACTGATGAAGATTACTGGGACTGGGCCTGGAAAGATACAGAATGGGGAGGTGGTTCCTAACTAGGATAAATTTAGCTTAAAATTTGATTTTCGAAATAATCAGAAAAGTCATTATTAATTTCTTTCTTTAAAACTAGACATAAGAATCTTTCTTTAAAAAATTGGGTGATTTCTCATGTCTGATTCGAATGAGGTTACTACGCTTGGTGGAGGTTGTTTTTGGTGTTTAGACGCGATATTTCGAGATTTGGAAGGAGTAGTGAAAGTTGAAAGCGGTTATTCAGGAGGAACTTTACACAACCCAACTTATGAAGAGGTTTGTTCAGGAAAAACCGGTCATACAGAAGTCGTACAATTGACTTTTAATCCCCAAAAAGTATCTTTCGGAGAAATACTCGATATTTTTTTCACAATTCATGATCCAACACAATTGAATCGTCAAGGGGCCGATATAGGTTCACAATATCGTTCTGTGATTTTTTATCACTCTACTAGGCAAAAATTAGTTTCAGAGCAAGTAATAAGAAAGCTAGAAGAAGCGAATCTGTGGAAAAATCCTATTGTAACCGAAATTTCTCCTTTTAAAACCTTTTATCGTGCTGAAGATTATCATCAAGATTATTTTAATAAGAATCCTGATCAATCATATTGCCAGTTTGTTATAGCTCCCAAAATTATTAAATTTCGTATGAAATATGAAAATAAACTGACGAGTTGAAGAAAAGTTTGATTTAAATCAACATAATATGAATTTCAGAACTTAGAGCGAATTAATAATTCGAAAAAAGCTTTCATTCTAAAAATGAAAGGATAATACTATTAACAGCATCAGGCTCTTCATTATGAATCCAATGACCTAAGTTTGGGAAATATTTTATTTGACAGGTATTCTCAATATACTCTTCTAATCCAACTGTTAAAGATTTTTCAAGTGCAATATCTTTTTCTCCCCAGATCACAAGCGTGCGACATTTTATTTTTGGAAACCTTTGGATTAATCCCACCTGATAGTCTTCTGGCATTGATAATATGTTTGCAGGGTTCCAATTTGCACGATAATAATTGATACTAGCTGCTAAAGCTCCTTGTTGAGACCATGCTTCAATATACAATTGTATGTCTTCTTCATCAAGCACTTTCTTGTTGTTAAAAGAACCGAGTAACATTCTTTGGAGGACTTGACAGTTATTTCTACTTAATATCTCTTCAGGAACCTTTGGGGTTTGGAAGAAAAACACATACCAACTCTTCTGGAGTTGTTGAAATCTCATTGACCAGAATGCTTGTAATAGAGGTACTGGATGGGGACAATTAATAATGATTAAATTAGATACTTTTTCAGGAGCTGTCATCGCAAGATTCCAAGCAACAAAACCGCCCCAATCATGTCCGACAATAGAGGCTTTATTTTCTCCTAATGCTTCAATGAGGTTGCTAATATCTTGAACAAGGAGTGATGTAGTATAATTTTCGATACCTTTAGGTTTATCGCTTTTATTATACCCTCGTAAATCAGGGGCTACAACTCGATATGATTTTGATAATACTGGAATCTGATATCTCCATGAGTACCAAAAGTCTGGAAATCCGTGAAGTAGGATCACAAGTTTTCCTGAACCACTTTCCACGTAATGAAGTTTAAGATTACCAACGTTCAGATAGTTGTGTTTCAAGTTTTCTGTAATTTTGGAATCCTCCTTAAAATATTACTTTTTATTTTGTTAGGTTATTCTATCAATGAATTGATAACATTCTGGAGCTTTTTCTTTACTTCTATTGCTATAGGTTCCAGTTGAGCCTTATTTATTATTTTAAACATTTTTTCTGGATCGATTGCAGCAACTTTAGTTTTTTTTCCTTCTTCTAATTCTTGAATTATCACATTGCAGGGCAATACAAGTCCGATTTCACGTTCCAAATCAAGAGCTTTTTTAGCAAATGGGGGATTACAAGCTCCTAAAATTATATATCGCTCAAATTTTTCATTTAATTTTTCTTTAAGAGTTTTTTTCAAATCAATTTCTGTTAAAACACCAAATCCTTCATTCTTCAACGCTTTTATAGTTTTTTCAACAACTATATCGTAATCTTCGTTTAAAATTGTGCTGATTTCATAATTAACCAATTATTTCACCTTCTTAACAAGGTATACACGAGCCAGTTAGTTTCAATGATATTTGTGGATTTATACTGCGATAATGACTTCTTAAACTGCTTAAATGCTTCAGAATCTATATCTTGGGTCATAATTTACTTCTTTCCTGTTAAACGATCCCGTGAATAACAAAAAACCGTTAATAACTATAGGATCTTAAAGAAATTGAACTTGTATGACTTTATGTAGTAGATTTTTTAACTTTTGATGAGAATAATAAAACAGTATAATGAAAATATGTTTCGAATTTCTTACTGATTAAGAATCATACGATAATCACATATAAAATTTATAAGAATTATTCATGAAAAGAAGAAACGTGTTACAAAACCAAATTTACTAAAGGATGAGTAATCATGAGTGAACAAGAAAGAGTAGAATTCTATAAAAAGCAATTGGAATTAGAAGATAGGATAGTTAAGAAAGCTAGTGATTCAGTTCAGAATTTAAAAAACCTCCTTATACGAGAGTTGATTCTAGGGATAGCTATGGATTCAAAAAAGCATGCTAGTATGCTTAATGCCTTGGTTGCCATACATACCAAAGCAACACCACTAATACAAGAGGATATTACTGATAAATTGGAGAAAAATCTAAAAGAACATATTTCGCTTGAACAGCAAGCTATAGACACCTATCAAGAATTATACAAAATGGATTTTGGAGAGAGTGAGAAGGTTATTGTCAAAGCTATTTTGAACGATGAGCTTAGGCACCATGCTCTTCTTAAGAAAATTCATAAAATGATCGTAGAAAAAGAAACATTAACAGAACAAGACTTATGGGATTGGGTTTGGAAGGATTCATTATTCCATGGATCACCTGGGGGATAAACAAAGAAAATATCTTATTCGACTAAAACCAAATAAATTAATAATCCCTATTCGGAGAAACTCTTATTTCTATAAAGGGAAAACAATGCACGTTGTAATCATTGGTTCTGGTCATGCTGGTATTACAGCTGTAACCACTTTACTTCAAAATGCAGAAGATATCGAAATTTCGATGATTACAGAAGATAATTACCCTCATTATCCCCGCCCATCTATCTATAAAGTTATATTGGGGAGAGAACCAGATGAAATTCTTCGATTTCCTAAAACTTGGTATATGAGGAAGAATATCGAGTTGATATTAAATAATAAAGTAGTTGGTATTGACGGGAAAGAGAAGAAGATTATAACAAAAAATGATGAAAAATTATCATATGACAAACTTCTCATAACTACTGGTTCTAAACCCTTTATTCCCCCTATTCCTGGCATTAGTGATGGTCCTTTATATTGTTTACGTACTATAAATGACGCGCTAGCAATCCGTAAGCGAGCTGAAGAATGTTCAACTAGTACTATTTTAGGGGGAGGTTTACTTTCTGTGGAACTGGCAAAAACGCTTTCTGATATTGATATCCTACCTACAATTATAGATAGGTCACCCTATCCACTCAGAAAACAACTCGATGAAGAAGGAGGACATTTTTTAAAACGACAGTTAGATAAGGTGTTTAATATTAAATTTTTTTTTAATACGGAATGTATGAAAATTAAGAGAGAAAATGGAGCAGTTAATATTAACATCCGAGATACTACCGGATTTTGGAACCACAAATGTGATTTTCTACTCAACGCTACTGGTGTTCAGAATGATAATACACTCGCTAAAAAGGCTGGTATTAACATAGACCAATACGCAATAATAGTGAACCCATTTATGATGACAAATATAAAGGATATTTATGCTGCTGGTGATGCTGTGAGCATTGAATTATTTCCAAGATCAAAATTTGGAATCATTCCAACGGCGATCGATCAGGCTAAAATCGCAGCCATTAATATCCTCGGTGGTGAAGTTCCATACACAGGTACCCTACCTTGGACTACATTAAAAGTTGCAGGTATTGATTTAACTTCTATTGGAGATATTGATATAGATGACGAAGTAAGAATAGAGGGAATTATTCGTGATTATAAAGAGGGGATCTATCGCAAGTTATTTTTTAAAAATAATCAATTGAGGGGAGCTATTCTGATTGGAACTAATAAATATGTGCATAAGCTAAAAACCCTAATTATCCATCGTGCCTCTTTGAAAGAAGTAAATGAACAGCTTCAAATCTAAATTCACATTTAATCTAATTATACACTAATTGGGCCTTTTAGAACCAAATATATATTTGAAAATTGACTGATTATATTTTTGTGTTATTGCACAATATTTATAAAGCATAATGTGCAATAGCTCATTGGTGATAAAAATACCTAGAGGAAATCGAACTGGCCCTTGGGGTATAGGGCCTCGAACTGGACGAGGGTTAGGATATTGTGCTGGTTATCCGAGTCCTGGATATACTAAAGGACCTGGAATGGGATTAGGCCGTGGTTATGGTTGGAGTCGTGGCGGGAGAGGTGGAGGTTGGGGTCAAGGTAGGAGATTTTATCCATATCCATCTGATGTGATTCCACTTGAATCTATACCTACACCTTTTTGGGCTCCAGAAGAAGAATCAAAATATCTTGAAAGTACATTAACTGCTTTAAAAAAAGAAATAGAACTCATAGAGAAAAGAATAGAAGAATTAGCAAATAAGAAGGTAGATTAATTCGCTTCTAATTTCTTTTCTCTAATTTTTTTATTTTACTTATCTCTTTAAGTAAAAAGACAAATTTATAGCAATTTTTTTTAATGGCTACCTAATCACCGATACAAAAGAAAATCTCATAGTTCTAGATTGAAACGAAATTTTATCATTAGGTTGTAGATTAAAAGTGCAATACAGGAATTTGGGCAATACAGGTTTCAAAGTTTCCGCTTTGGGTTTTGGATGTATGCGATTACCAACACTTGAACCTGGAAAACCAGCAATTGACCGTGAAAGAGCAATTCAATTGATACGAAAAGGAATTGATAGAGGAATCAACTACATAGACACAGCTTATCCATATCATGATAAAGAAAGTGAAATCGTTGTAGGATTAGCATTGAAAGACGGTTATCGTGAGAAAGTAATGCTAGCTACAAAATGTCCTGTGGGTTATCCTGATTTCTCTGAATCTGATTATGATAGGTATCTCAATGAACAGTTAAAAAAGTTGGATGTTGATTATCTTGACTTTTATCTATTTCATGGAGTTAATGAAAAAACTTTCAATGAAAAAGTATTAAAATTTAATTTAATAGAAAAAGCTAAAGCGGCTAAGAAAGCAGGGAAAATAAAACATATTGCATTTTCATTTCATGACAAACCAGAGGTCTTAAAGACAATTATTGACACTAATGCATTTGATCTAATGCTAGTTCAATATAATGTACTTGATCAAGTCAATGAAGAAATGATTGCATACGCTGCAGAAAAAGGACTAGCTGTAGCAATTATGGGACCTGTTGGAGGAGGAAGACTTGCTGGATCTCCTCCTGAATCAATGAGTCAATGGTTGTCTGAAGAAAGATCGAATTTTGTAGATCTCGCTTTCAAATTTGTATTGAGTAATCCCAATGTTTCAGTTGCGCTTTCTGGGATGGGTTCTGAAGAAATGCTCCAAGATAATCTAAATTTAATATCGAAAGATGAATACAATCGTTTTATTGGTGATGAACAAATCAGAATCAAAAATATTGCGAATAAATTCAAAGAATTATCTGATATTCTATGCACTGGCTGTGGATATTGTATGCCTTGCCCAAATGACGTGAATATCAAATCAATATTCGATTTTTTAATTCGTTATCAGATTTATGGACAACAAGAACAAGCTAAACAGATGTATTCGCAAATAGGTGAAGTTCGATGGTTACCTGGAAAGGATGCGACTGAATGTATCGAGTGTGAGGAATGTCTTGAAAAGTGCCCTCAAAATATCCCTATTATCAGTCAATTGAAGGAAGCTCATGAAATCCTTGAAACAATAGACCAATAGATATAAAATATAAGTTTCCTTATTATATTTTGAAGTTGTCCATCTTAGTTCATAAATTCCAGTATGATTTCATTAAAAAGAGAGTAACTTCAATGTTTAACCGAAAAGATGTTTGTTCCTGTTTTAACTATCATGGGGGTCATTTTTTTTCTTGTTGCATTCTCTATACAATTATCCATCCAAGATCAATTATTGAGAGTAATTGGTGAATGTAATATATGTAGAAGAGAAATAATGACTAATGAGGAAATCATTTGTTGCCCAATTTGCCAAACAATATATCATTCTAGACACCTGTCTATTTGGTTGAAAATTAAGAATAAATGCCCGATATGTGGAAATAAGATCACAAACAGTTATAAGGAAGCTATCGTTTGCACGAAAGAGATTTTTCAAAAGAAGCAAACTTTATCAGGACATCTACCAATTAGATGGAATTACCTAAACCTAGAATGTGTACATTGTCATAATAATATTGATCTCAGAGTAAAAACAACTTCAGATCAGTGTAAAATATGTGGTTCTAGTATATTTTGGGTTAATAAAGCTCAAAGATTGAAATTAATAAAGAAAAACTCAAACAATATCTATTATAAGAATAATCGAGATAGAAAACCAATTAATAAACCTCAAATAAAGAAAATAAATGAACGAAAAATAAAAAAAATAAAAGAACAAGAGAGAAAGCGACTACAAGATTTTTTGCAGGAACAGACACGTTTAGAATTATTAGATGAAGTAGTATTAATCAATCAAGAATATTTAAGAGAAAGAAAGATCGATTCAATTCACAGGCAAAATTCTGCTCAAGAGGTAATTGAGGAGAGCGATAGAAGAAAAAAATCTTATGTACCTAGCTTTAAGAAGACAATAGTCACCTTTTTAGTAATTCAGATAATATTTTTAGGAATATTACTCTTCAAATTAATTAAATAAATTATTGAGAATTCATTATAGGAGGAGTTTGATTTCACGCATATTATTTACAACAATACCTAAAGAGATATTCATAGTAGTAATGAAATTTACAAGCCTCTTTCAAATCAGAAGGTCAATATGTAGGTTTTTCTAAATCAGCTAAAGAAATCTTCCCTCCTAATGTTTTATAAACCCATGCAGTGTATACCAGAATTAGAGGTAGAGCAATAGACGCTATGATGAGAATGATAAACAAACTTGCATCTGAAGATGAAGCATTATAGATAGTTAAACTTCTACTAGTATCATTTGACGCATAAACCAAAGTTGGATAAATGGCAACTCCTGCACCTAGTATACTTAAAATAATTGATACGGCTGATGCTATAAAAGTCTGAGCTGGATCTTTTTCATTAATAACAAACCAAATTGTTACTAAAATCGCAATGAATCCAAGAATGGGGATTATCAACAGGGAAATATTAGTAATAAATTTTTCAACGAGATGAGGATGCATAAAAATACTTATTAGAAAAGCGACTGCTGCTACTGTTAAATAAGAGAACAGACCTATTTTGGCCCAGTTTGAAGCTTTTGTGGCTAATTCTTCTGGGCTTCTTAACCTGATATAGATTGCTCCATGTGTAATAATCATTGTAAGGGATAATATCCCGATTAATAATGCATATGGGTTGAATAACGATAATAGATTTCCAGTAAAGTTATAATCAGCATCAAGTGGGATTCCTTGTACTAAATTACCAATCAAGACTCCAAATGATATAGCTGGAATCATACTACCGATTACGAAGGTTGTATCGATGAATCTGAACCATAGTGGAGACTCGAATTCCTCACGAAATTCTATCGATACGGCTCTAAGGATCAGTCCAAAGGCAACTAATACCAATGGCAAATAGAATGTACTAAAAACTGTTGCGTACACCTCTGGAAAAGCCGCAAACAATATTCCACCCGCAGCTAATAACCAAACCTCATTACCATCCCAAAAAGGTGCAATAGCTTTCATAATGATTTTTTTATCGGTCTCTTTCGCGCAGAAAAAGAACCAGAAGGCTGTTCCGAGATCAAATCCATCTAAAATAGTATATATCGAAATGATTAAAATAAGTAATACGAACCAAACTTCCTGAATTAAACTCAATTTTTAACTTCCCCTCCTTCTTTTATAAGTTCGGGGTAACCTTTCTTAATTATTCGAGTTAAAGCTAGTAACCATATTGTAAAGAGTAATATAAAGGTTAAACAGAACAGTATCACAGAAAACAGTATTTCTTCAGCTGAAACATTTACTGAAACTGCATCGGCAGTTCTGAGGACACCTTGAACAATCCACGGTTGTCTTCCAACCTCAGTTGTAATCCAACCAAATTCATTAGTGATAATTGGCAAAGGCATTAATACAACACCAAATCTGAGAAACAGCTTTTGTAACCTTGAGTTGTTATGTAACTTCTTTCTCCAAAGTAAAATAACACCAAATAATGTGAATAGAATGAAAATTCCGCCAAGTATGACCATTAGATGGAAGCTATAGAAGGTTAGAATCACTGGTGGCCGGTTTTCTATAGCAATATCATTTAATCCTATTACCGTGGTGTTTGGATTTCCTAAAAGGATACTAAGTAAACCTGGAATAAATAAACTGAAATAAAGCTGTGTTTCGTCTAGTATGGCAAATATAATCAGAGGAGCACCTGTTTCTGTATTGAAAACACCTTCTTGAGCAGCAAATTTTACAGGTTGATTTAAATAAACTACAGTTGATTGCCAATGACCAAAAAAGACTTGTAAAATTGAGGCGATTACCCCAACTATTAATGCGAAACGAAGAGAGTATTTTGCATATTCAGAATGACGGTCTTTTAACAGATAAATGCATCCAATCCCAATAACAAAGAAGGAGCCCACAATCATGCATGCATTTATTGTATGCCAAAATCGTGGTAACATTGTTGGGTTGAATACGGCCTCCCATATATTTGATAGTATTAGTTTTTCTCCATCAGAGCTATATCCATATCCACGCGGAGAATGCATCCAGGAATTGGCTACTAATATCCAAAAGGCTGAGAGAGTTGTTCCTAATGCAACTAAAATTGTACTTAACCAGATAATCTTGTCTGGTATCTTTGTACTCTTCCATCCTTGAATAATTACTCCCAAAAAGACTGATTCCAGAAAAAAAGCGAAAAAGATCTCTAAAGTCAATGGAGTCGCAAATATATCACCGACAAAGCGTGAAAATTCAGCCCAGTTCGTTCCAAATTGAAATTCCATGAATATCCCCGTAGGGATCCCCATTGCAACAGTAACAGTGAAAATTTTAATCCAGAACCATGTAAGATTCTTATAAAAAAGATCTTTAGTTCTGATATACTTTGTCATGAAATAAACCATAAACCATCCTATTCCAATGGTAATTGGAGGAAAGATGAAATGAAATCCGATTGTGATGAAAAATTGAATTTTTGCAAGAGTTAAAGCATCCATTGTGTCTTAACCTTCTCAAAAGTGTTTGTAATTGGCTGCCTTAATATTTATAGAGAGCTAAACATCCCATTTACCTTCTGAACGTAATTTTTCAGCAATCTCTTTTCCTCTGTTTTGTAAGTTCATATAATCTGTTTTCCCAACTCGAGTGAGGGGTATTTCTCCTGCTTTAACAATCTCAAAATGGCTAGGCCGTTTATAAGATGCGATGTTTTTCACTGCTGTTTCCAATTCTTCAACAGATAGTTGAACACCTTCTTTGACTTCAATGAATGCCATAATACCCTCTGTGAAAACTTCATGAGGAATCCCTATACAAGCAACATTCGTTATTCTATCTTTGAACGATCGTTCAATAACATCTTCAACTTCTGTAGGGAATACATTATACCCTTTTGGTTTTATAATGAACTTGGCTCGGCCTGCAAAATGAAGGCCAGTCTCATCGTAGGAACCTAAATCTCCAGTATAACATATATCATCAGTTGAAATTACTTTTTTTGTATTTTCGTTATCTCCTAAATATCCTAGAAAAACTTGAGGTCCACTAAAGCATATTTCGCCAACTTCACCTTCAGGTTTCTCATTTCCAGCAGAACCATCATCTTTCATGGGATCACGAATAGATATAGGGCTTATAGGCATATCATATCCAATACTAGTCAAAATTTCATCAACAGTTCCACCATGAGGAGTGTATGTAAGAAAACCAGCACCTTCTGTTAATCCAAACCCAGATCCCATTTCTGGAGCCATTGTTGATAATTTTTCAAGGAATGGCCTTGTAACTGCTTGGCCTCCATAAATCGCAAATCGGAGAGAGGAAAGGTCAAATTTATCATAATTTAGTAGTCGCCATTGCATTGCGAACAGCGCTGGAATTTGGCCAATTATTGTTATTTTGTATTTCTGTATAGCATCAAGAGTTTTTTCCGCATCGAATACATGAAGAATGACACTCTTTCCCCCACCATAGATTGTTGTTGCTAATTGTTCCGTTGTGCAACCTACATGACTAGGTGGAAGGTTTACACACATTATATCATCCTTACCCATACCAAATCCTACGAATAATCCAATATTCTGAACTAAAATGTTGTGATGTGACAACAATGCAGGTTTCGGATAACCAGTAGAACCTGTAGTAAATATTATTAAGCAAGGATCATTTTTATTAACATAGCTCTGAGCTCTTTTAATCTTTCTAGTAATCAACGCTTTAATATAGGTATTTCTGATCCCTTTGGCAAATTCAGCAATTCCAATTGCCCCATCCATTATCAGATCGGGCTCTTTTTGAAATTGAACCCAATATTTACATTCTGGATGATTTTTCATAACTTCCGCGATAAGAGGTCGAAAATCTAATCTTTCTGTCTTCCCTAAAAAGAAATAGATCTTTGGTTTTATTTTTGCTAAATTCCTATCGATTTCTTGTGCTTTCAATCGTAAGTCGAGCGGAGCTATAATAGCTCCAATTCGATAACACGCATACATCAAAAAGATGTGCTCTTTTAATAATGGTAAAGATGTAGCGACAATATCCCCTTTCTTTATACCTAGTGAAAGTAACTTTGCTGCAAATGCTTTAGATTTTGTAGCAAAATCTTTCCAAGTAACCATCTCCTCTGTATCATATTCGATTATAGCAACGTCACTTCCTTGTGTTTTTGCATAATGATCAACATAATCAAACATACAAGGAAGTAGCTCATTAAACCTTCTTTCACATTCTTTATCCATTTCAGGTTCTTTCATGATTATTACCCCTATTTTAAATCAATTAAGCACGAAACTCATCATGTTTTTTTTTTAAATATTTTGATGGCATTTTTATATTTACAATGGAATTTATTTATATCTCAACTTTCTCGCTAATTCAGAAATCAATTGTCCTCCTCAATCTCTCTTTGCGGCTTCGATTGCGGGATTTGTCCTACTTATAAAACAAACCTCAAATCCGAAGAGGATCGTGACATAGTCTATAAAGGATGGAAAAATTCTATAAGACACTTGGATGGATATATAAGGAACAATATTGCAAAGGTTGCTTTAATACTAATAAAAAACCCCCTCTTTGGGCTAATTATCATATAAGAAGTTGTGCTCTAATCAATGATGTGCAAAATTGTGGTTATTGTCTTGATTTCCCTTGTCCACGAATTAAAAATATGATCCAGGCAACTGAAACAATAGCAAAAAGAACAAAAGATACTGGAACCCAAGATGAATACCAAAAATTTGCATTGCCTTATTCAAATAAGTTACGGTTGGAGCAAATTAATCAAGAATTCAGAAAAACCATTTCAGAAATCTCATATCGGTCTGTAAATATCCATACAATGAATTTCCAAGCAGAATTGAATCTAGAACCGCTCCTTGATATCGGACTTAATAGAGAAGAAATTGAAAAAACACTTCAAAATCTTCATTCCACTCTCAAAAGTATAAATACACTGCATTGTTATACAAAAGGAGGTCAAGAACAGGAATTAAAACGAAAAAAAGACAAAATAAAGTTTTTTTGGACTGTTGGGATGAATGGAAAGATTATGTGCGATAATGACAGAATTTTGATTCAAATTACGCTAAAAGAGCTTAAAGATCAAATAAAATACGGAAAATATCGTATTAAGCGAAAACTAAAGGAACTAGAAAATCACAGAATTAAAACTGAATTCGTTGATAATAAAATTAACTCTTATTGAACATTATCCTGAAACTACTCTTATACTAAAAAAATATCAAAACTCATTACTAGAAAATTATAATGAAAGAATAGCTTTTTCGAAATTCTGGAAAGCTGATCTAAGCATCTTTCGTTAAAATTAGAATCACTAAAAATAGCTTTTACTCTGGCAAATACATCTACAATCATTTTACAGAATTTTGGTGCTAATTAATCACATATTTTTTCATGAAGAAAGAATTCCTCTTTCCTTAAAGGTAAGATTAAAATTATGAGATATTTTATTTATTATATACATGAAAAACGCAGAAATTACGATAGAAAAAATTAAATTACCTTTAAGCGACTGGGTCCTTGTAATTGTTTATATAATCTGTTTTCCTGTTTTTATATGTTCTCCACTCTTTATTATTAGCATTCTTATGGTCAATTCGATAGATTTCTTCATAATAATAGCCATAATATCTTCTATTCTTCTTTTAATAATTGGATATTACTATATTAAAACATATATTGAACTAAAATCTTATGCATTAGAAGTAAATTATTTTCAATTTATTCCTTCATGGCGTGATTTGATATTAAACTTATTAAGACAATTCTACCAAATTTTATTCTATTTTTTTGTGTTTTATTTTCTAATAAATCTTATTATTGGATCCTCCTATCAAATCGGGGTTTATTTTGCAATCGCGATTCTAACATCATTAGTGTTTCAAATTAGAATAATTCTAATTTCAATGAGGATGAAAAAAGAGCTTCTAGCAACAGCCCAAGAATCAATAAAACCGGAAATAAAAGAATATTTGGAAAAAAATCATCCTAATAGTCATCAAATAAGCGAATTTAGATTTGCTGATATACAAGTTGCTTCCCTCTTCCTCTCTGCTGGAGTAATGACATATGGTTATTCAAGCCACATCTGCTTAATTTCTAGATATTTCAACTGGAAACTAACCGACGAAGAATTAATTTCTGTATTAAGTCATGAAGAAGGACATATTGCAAAAAAACATCCAAAAAAACAGTATATTATCTTAGGAACAGAAGGAATTTTGCGTAATTTAAGGATTTTCTACGTTCTAGCTTACATTGTTTTAATAAGGGATATTTTTTCTTCAATTTCAAATGAAATCCTTTTTTTCGGTTCTGCGTTCCTGTTAATTCTTGTATCTGGATCACTTGCCCTCATTCAATATTATAGAATATTCATTCAAGAAATTCGGGCTGATAGTTACGCAGGACAGCTTGTAGGTAACATAGAAGTCGCTAATACCCTGAAAAAATTGCCAAAAGTCATTCCCGCTCCGATATCACCAGGTCAGACAGATTTTCTTGGATTTCGTATCTCTTTACTTAGACATTGGGAGAAAATCAGATCTAAAATATGAATTAAAAAGAATAATTTCAATTTTCTTGACTTCTTTCCACCAATTTGAGTAAGGAACTTGTTTACTAGTATAAAAGAAGCTATCTACGAAAATTAGTTTCAAAAATTTATCTGAGCAAAAATTAGACGACGGAGCTGTAGTTATAAGAGCTCAAAAACCTTCAGCTGATTGAGTATCTATAGTATTAATCTAATTCCTTTCTAATATAATTGTATAATTGCTTAAATATAGAATATTTTCACGGAGAGACTGGTTTTAGTGTTGGAGTAAGTCATCAAACAGGATGCACTGGTCTCATTGCAAAAATTATTCAGTAATACGGAGAGTATGTTTTATAAATAAATTTAATAGTATTATAGAAATTGGAGCAGAGTTATTTGCAGAATCATAGAAATCTATACGAAATAAATACCCGTGTATGGCTATATAATCTAGAAAAGGAATTTGATGAAGAAATTACCATTTTAAAAATTCCTGATTCAATCTGGTGGAATTTGAAGGAGAAAGGATTTGATTGGATCTGGTTAATGGGAGTTTGGAAACATTCACAATTATCTATTGAAGATTTAAAGCGTCATCTTGGATTGTTAAGAGAAATCGATGATGCTTTCCCAAATTGGAAGCCAGAGGATGTGATAGGATCACCATATTCAATCATTGAATACACTTTAAATCCTAAGTTGGGAAAACCAAATGACCTTATTCAAATTAAAAGGAAATTGAATCAAATAGGAATAAAATTGATGTTGGATTTTATACCAAATCACTTTGGAAACGCTTCTCATCTGGTTAGAACAAATCCAGAACTATTTGTTTCATCAATTAAGAAGCCTACGACGAATTCAGACTTATTTACAAATATAGAAACTGAAAAGGGCCCATATTGGGTTGCATATGGAAAAGATCCCTATTTTCCTCCTTGGGATGACACTTTTCAACTTAACTACTTTAATCTAGAAACTAGAAAATTAATGATGGAAATTCTTCTTGAAATAACAGATAAATGTGATGGCATTCGTTGTGATATGGCGATGCTATGCCTGAATGAAGTAATTGCTAATACTTGGGGTTGGTTCTTATCGCAGAAGAGTCCTGAAACAGAATTTTGGAAAGAAGCTATCGAAAAAGTGCAGGAAGTTGATCCAAAATTCTATTTTCTTGCTGAAGTTTATTGGGATTTGGGATGGCAACTCCAACAACTTGGATTCAATTACACTTATGATAAACGATTATATGATCGGTTAAAAAATGAATCTTCCAAGGAAATTCGTGAACATCTTCAAGCTGATTTAGAATTCCAAAAGCATTGTGTACGTTTTATTGAAAATCATGATGAAATCCGTGTAATTAAAGTTTTTGGAAGGGCTAAATCTATGGCTGCAGCGATTATCATGGGTACTACTCCTGGAATGAGTTTATATCATCAGGGTCAACTTGAAGGATTTAAGCTTAAAATTCCTGTTCAATTACGCCAGAAAAAAGTTGAACATCAAGATGAAGAAATCAAATCACATTACTGTAAATTATTAGAATTTACAAATCAAGATGTTTTCCGAAGGGGTCAATGGCGATTACTAAATATTACTGAGGCTGGGGAAAAAAATTTATCATGGCAAAATCTACTTGCATGGCAATGGGATTCTAATAAAATCGAAAAAATAAGTTTAATCATAGTTAATTATGCTTCAATACGTTCAATCGGTATTATTTTTCCTCTAATCCCAGAAGCTATTAAAAATAAAGAATCCCTAATCTTTAAGGATATAATGGAAAATAGGATTTTCATTAAAAATACTGACGATCTAACTCATCTTGGATTATATGTTGATCTACAACCCTATAAAAGTCATCTCCTAATTGTATCTGGAAGTTAATAGTTGTCAATGATGTTAATTAATGAAAAGTAATGAGGAATTAGGCTAACAAAAGAGAT
Source organism: Candidatus Hodarchaeota archaeon (assembly GCA_048886525.1). Taxonomy (GTDB): domain Archaea; phylum Asgardarchaeota; class Heimdallarchaeia; order Hodarchaeales; family Hodarchaeaceae; genus Hodarchaeum. The sequence goes on from JBHLKP010000027.1 coordinate 22,757, forward strand.
GAACTAATAATTTTTTCTAAATCACATTTTGATCCAATGTTTTTGTATCAAATTGCTTTTTTAATTTATGATAATCCACACGACTGAATGGACATTCTTTAATGCATATTGAACACCCGTAATATTCTAAAAACACAGGGAAACAGTATTCATTTTTGATATGAGTTAATAAACCGTTAGTATGCAGAATGGGGTCATCATAAATTGCAAAACTAGGACATTTTCGTATACATCTTCCGCAGTTTTGACAAAAGTTTTTAATCCATTCATGAGGATTTTTCTCATTAAATGGTAAATTATCAATATTGGTATAAATTGCGGTCAATCTTACACGAGATCCATGTTTAGGAGTAATTATTAATCCATGTTTTCCATGATACCCGATTCCAGCTAGTTCTGCAAGGGGAGGATACAATACTAAGCCTCCTAATGGATGGCCAGCCTGAGCGGAATAACCATGTTTTCTTAAAAACCTAGTGAGCTGATTTGAAGCTTTTCCAAGATTATCATAAGTTCTCATTATCATTGCAGAAGTTTTAGGACTTGGTGCGAGTTCTATTTTTTCTTTATCCATTTCCAAGGATAGGACAATAGCATTTTGATGTAAAACTGCTTTCTCTTTGAATATTAAATTCCTAGGAAGCTTTACATAACCCATTGATGATATACCTAGTGATTTAGCATATGATTCGAGTTCCAGAAGTAATTCTGAAGATATCGTTGTTTTTGGATCCTCAGGATTTTGCCTCATTGAAATTAGTGATTTAGTGATGTTCCTCATATTTGAAGGAATGAAACGTATAGTTCTAAGAGATCTTAAAAGGCCTATTTGATCATGAGAATATTTCAAACTTTCTAAAACGATCTCAAAACGTGTTGGTGAATCTTCAACACTTTTAATAGCATATTCATGCTTAGCTAAATTTCTTTCCTTTTCGATTATTTTTAAAAATTGACGTATTCCAATAGAATTCACTAGAAATTTCATTGATCTTGATTTAATTCCCATTAGCACACCGAAGAATGTCTTAGTAGAATCTTTCAAATTTCTTTTCATGATTAAACTCAAAAGGAATATTTTTCTTTTAAAATTAAATAATCAATCAGCTTATTGGAATTTTTTAACATAATCTGTAAATATCTGCTTTTCAGCACGTCGAAGACGTTCTTGCATTGCTGTTCTTTTTATGCCAAGTTTATAAGCCATATCTTCAATCTTAATTTTCCTAGGGATATTATAGTAACCTTCATTATATGCTAAATTGAATGCTTCAGATTGCTTCGGACTAAGGAGCGATTTATGTAGTTTTTGAGGAATTGATGATAGAGATATGATTTCTATTGATGTAAATCTTTCTTTTAGAGTTTTAAGAAGTTTTTTAAGCAAGTTAGAAGAGGGTGAAAGAATAGTATAGTGCTGGACTCCCCTAGCAATAATAAGTGGAAGAAGAGGCATACTTCCAACTTCAAGAATGGTTTTATAGATTGAAGGAAAGTCTTGTGAAAAAATGGATCGAGTCCAATAAATAGATGGAGACGAAAAGAGAACTTCATATTCTTCAACATCTTTAAGTGTTTTTGAGGCATTTACGTAGTCTCGAATTGTTTTTTCACTTCCATTTAAAGCTTCTACATATCCATACCCCTCTGGATATTGGATTGCAACTATAGTTACTTTAACATCAGTTTTTCTCGTGATTTTACATGTTGGATAATCTTTTGGGCTAATATCTAACTTAGTTTGGATCATTGGAGATAACCTAACATTACTTTATCCTATGTTGTTTTAATTACTCGGAATATTCATTCTGGGCACTTTCACGTTTTGCTTGACTTACTTGCACTACTATCATACTTACTGCAAGTAGAAAGAGGCCAAACCATTCTAAAATCTCAGGCATTTCACCCAAGAATATTAGAGCTAATAGTACGGTTTGAGGAAGCATTGCACTATTTATGAGAGTAGAATCTATAGCTCGAAGTTTTTGCATTGTTTTGTTCCACAAAGTGAAAGCAAATGCGGTGTTAACAATACTTAGCCATAGAATGTAAAAGATTGAAATTAGTGAAAGATTGGGAAGACCTTCCATTATGAGACCAAATATTAAGAGAGCTGCCGAACCAATAACCATGCTTAATGCCGTAATTATTATAGGAGAGATATTTTTAGCTCGATTGATGCCTCTTCCCAAAATCAAAGCGAGAGCATTCGAGATCACTCCAATACTCACAACAATTAGGCCGATAAATTCATTCAATGGAAGATCGATTGGATAAAAGTAAATAATGATTCCAATTAGGCCAAGTAATATAAAAATCAGCTGTAGAACTGAAGGGATTTCTTTAAGTAATAATGCGGATAATATTACAACAATAAAGATTGTGAAATTTAAAACAAGTGATACTGTTATTGCTGGGAGTAAGCTCAATGCAATATACATCGATCCTTGCGTAATGGTAATAAATATTAGTCCATAAATTGCTAATTGGACCCAATTACTTTGGTTTAATTTAATGATTTCATCACGATATTTATGATTAGAAAAAATGACAACTAATAGAATAACTGAAGCGGTTACATACCGAAATCCCGAAAAAATTATTGGAGGAATTTCTTCCAATCCAAATTTGATGATAATCCAAGAAGATGACCATAGTACTGTAACAAATAGGGCCTGGACAACAGCAAAGAGATAATCTATTGAAAAGGTAGTTTTTATTTGCATAGGCTAGTTTCCTAGATTAATAAATAATATCTTTTTTTAGTCATACGACGGATCTATTTAAAAGAATCGTAAATGAGCTACTAAAAGAGAATTGAGTAAAACTGATCGTGGTTTACCTGAACTGATCTCTTGAATATATTAAGCTATAGGTACAGCTCTTGTCTCCACTAGCTTTACATGTTATTTCTTTGACCTGTAAATTCGGATTATCGAAACAACCTTCTATAAATCCTGAAAAAAAATCACAGATTGGTTCTGTACTTACTCTTCCCCTACATATTGGACATATAGCAAATGTGAATAACCTTTCACTTTTGTTATACTTTGCAACAGAAATTTCATTCAATAGTTTAAGTATTTCATCCTGATTTAAGCTTACTCTTGTTGGAAATTCTCTTTTTGAAATCTCTATCCCAAAATAAATACCTAAAGAAAATATGATTCTTTTCTTTATATCTCTATCAAATTTTTCATCTAATCTTCGAACTAGTCTTATTGTATCTCTAGGAAATCCTTCTATTAAGTTATCACCTTCTTTAAGTAATTCATTTACTAAAGATAATGGAATATCATCTGGAATAAAATTAAATAAATTCTCATGGGTTTCTGAGAGTTCTAAAACGCTCCTATACATTTCTCTGACTTTTGTCTTAAATGGTTGGAATAAGCTACTGTCAATCACATTCCGATCACTATTTTTTATAATAACTTCGTAATCTTCAAGAAACTCATTTTGGATTTGTTTTAATAAAAATCCTGAGATTTCATCACCTTTTTGCCCCTTACTGTGAAGAACAAATATTAGTTCATTACTTATACTATATTTCAGTTTTCCATCTTCAACATTTATTGATTGAAGGTCTGAATGAGCTAGTTCCTTGATAAGCATATTGATAGCGCTGGAAATCCCTCCAAAGAGTATTTGGTTCATAGATTCCCTCTCATTTAGCCCTAGATTCATATGAAAAATAGGTAATCCTGAGACAAAAAATATATAGACACCACTTATCATTAGTAATCACTAATTCAGAGATTTCTTCATTCTTCTCCAAATAGACGTTCAGAAAATTGATAAAAATAACTAAAAGTGATTATAAGTAGTATGATTCCAATTAAGAAAATTGAAAGCCGAAAAGGTTTCCAAATCATGTCATAAAACACTTTTGGACTGAACCAATAGAACTCATCAAACGCATCCATTGCCATTGAAATTATCCCTAAGATACTAAAACCTATCAATGGCCACAAAATTCGGCTTCGTTCAATAACTGGATATTTATTTTTCGAATAAAGAACTATGAGTAACAGTGCAATAAACGCAAACACAGTTAGAACGTCTAATAATGCCTTAATTATTGTCAGAAGATTATCAGGTGGATGCCAAGTTATTTCTTCAGGTATAAGATTGATCTCTATCATTTGATTATAGCTCCCAAGCAGTGGCTCCAGAGTTTGCTATCTTCATAATTCCAATACCAACTAATACTAATCCTAAAACAAAGAATAATCCATCAAATACATTCAGAATATCATTCAAATCTTTAATATTCCACTTAAGTGTGTCTAAAACGTCGAAGATACTATGTAAAAGGATTCCAAATAATCCTATACATATTTCTAACCACCCTTTTACCGTTAAATTTGGATATCGAGATCGGATCTTTAAAGCAAGCACTAAAGAGATAAGTAAACCGATTGAGATTAGAAATTCAATAGAAATTAGAAAGAGATCATCGCGTTCTAAGGTGATTAACGCCACATATTCACCTCACTAACTTTCAAAAGAGAAATTATATACTTTCTATATAAGTGTTGGCTTTTCTGATCAATAATCTTACCAAGATGCAAAGATAGAGTAAGTTTCAGTAATTTTCCACTTTAGAGCAATGCTATTATTGATTAATTATAGATGTATCTAAATTTATTTGAAGGAGTAAATTAGAGAAAAAATCACAGAATTTGAATAGAAAAAGAAAAAATTATATTAAACCTTAGAATCTTAACATAAATTATCTCCGTGTTCATACCATGACGCCTCCTAATGATACTATAGATTTCAGCATTATTACATCCTCTACTGAACTTGCCATAAATTTAGCTAGAATTTGTGTGATAATTCGGGAGAATATTGGCAATCTTTTTCGTACCGAAAATACAGAGGATTTTTTGCATCGAATTTTTCATAACGTCAACCAATTATACTTTAATGATCTTGATTTGGATTCTTTTTCCGACATACTTGCCCAAACAATTACTTACGGCTTTTTTACATTGGAAGCCTCAAACCCAGGTACATTTGTCTCGTATAACAATTTTAAGATAGTTTCAACATCAATTCCTTTGTTGAAAGAATTTTTTGACTTAATTAAAAGGAAGAATGTGGTAAACAATTCAAAAAACTACTTTAATATATTATGTATAACTGAATTAGCGAGAATACTTAAAAATGCTGATATGGAGAAAATTTTTAACAATTATAGTAAAAATAAGTTCATTAGCAAAGCTAAAGATAATATTATTCACTTCTATGAGGAATTTCTTTCCCACTATGATCCTCAAAAAAAAATCGAATGTGGAGTTTTTTACACTCCTAACGAAATAGTTTCTTTTATGATCAAATCTATACACTTTTTACTACAATTAGAATTTGGCTGTAAGGATGGTTTAATAGAAGAAAACTATAAGAGAGATAAAAACGAAATTCCTTTTAATATAAACTTTTTAGACCCAGCAGCAGGAACAGGTACCTTCATAGTGCATATTATCGATGAAGCATATAGATTGTTCAGACTAAAATATCAATCATTAGATAATGAATTATTACAACAGAATTGGAATAACTTTGTTACTCAAGGGCTGTTAAAACAAATTTTCGGATTTGAACTTCTTTTAACTCCGTATTTGATTGCTCATTTTAAACTTAGACAGAAATTACATGAAACTGGCTATCAAATTCGAAATGATGATCAACTAGGAATTTTTTTAACGAATACATTGATGGGGTTTAATGGATTAGATACTTTTTTCAACTCAAACAACTCAATTACGGAATCTTTAACAAAGCAAATAGCTAAAGCTAATACAATTAAGTACGATCAACCAGTTACAATAATATTAGGTAATCCACCATATGCAGGTCATTCAAGTACAAAATCCGTCTGGATGAATGATCTACTCCATGGTAAAAACATGGATGATACTCCACAGTCAAATTATTTTGAGCTCGATGGGAAACCATTAGGTGAAAAAAATCCCAAATGGCTTAATGACGATTACGTTAAGTTCATTCGGTTTGCTCAATGGCGGATCGAAAAAACAGGTTACGGGATTGTTGCTTTTATAACAAACCATAGTTTTCTCGATAATCCAACTTTTCGAGGAATGCGACAACAATTAATGGAGTCTTTTAATGATATCTACGTTATTGATTTACATGGCAATACAAGAAGTAAGGAAAAGGCTCCTGATGGCATAAAAGACGAAAATGTATTCGATATTCAACAGGGAGTGTGTATTTCCTTTTTCATTAAAAATCCAAGAAAAGATGGAGATACACGGATTTACAGGTCAGATATATGGGGATTACGTGATAAAAAGTATGAATTTCTCGCAAATAATGACATTTCCACCATTGAATGGAAGGAGATCACTGCTTTTAGTCCATGGTATATGTTTTATCAATTAAATATGGATCCATGGAATGAGTATTGTAAGGGATGGAGTATTACACAGATCTTTTCACAATATTCAGTTGGTATCATGACTGGGCTAGATAAATTAACAATTCAAAATAGCCCAAATGAGATACAAGAGGTTGTAAAAGACTTCATTCTCTTAACTGAATATGAATTGAGGAAAAAATATCGTTTACCAGACGATAGAAGACAATGGTCTTATAAAAAGGCTAAAAAGGATCTTATTGCCTGTGGATTATCGACAAATCTGGATAGAGAACAGTTAATAAATAGAATTAAGAAAAAAATTGTTCCTATTCTTTATCGTCCTTTTGATAGAAGATTTACATTCTATACTGGAAGATCTCGAGGTTTTCATGAACGACCACGAGGTAACATAATGAAACATATGCTCCGAGGTGAGAATCTGGGATTAATTGTATCTCGTAATTCTAAACCTAATCCATGGAGAGATGTTCAAATTACAGAGGATATTATTGAATTAGGAGTGATGGCTTCTAAACCAGGAAATAACGCTCCTTTATTTCCGTTATATCTATATAAACTTAATGATTCAAAACTAAAAAGGACTGAGAATTTCACAAAGGAATTTAAGAAGTTTATTCAAATAAAATTAAGCTCATTTAACTATCTATCTTCGGAAAAAATTCTATATTACATTTATGCAGTACTTCATTC
>JBHLKP010000028.1:0-540 GCA_048886525.1 Candidatus Hodarchaeota archaeon
GCAGAAATGGCGAGGTGTTGAAAAGTGACATTGCGTGTTATACTTGAGAATATTGGTGGAATTGGTAAGCTTGGTTTAGATTTTAAAAAAGGAAAAAACTTGATAAAAGCTCCTAACGCAACTGGTAAAAGTTCTTTCGTTAAAGGAATAGAATTATTGAACATGTCGAGAGAGAAAATCGAAAAAAGACGCTATTATCTAAACCTTTTTACAACATCTGGATTGGTCAAAATAGAGCAAGATGGGGAAGCAATATGTGAAAGAAGGTTTAGTGCCCAATCAGGAGATAAATTAATAGTTAATGGAGCTCCTTTCCATTCTGAAGGACATAAGGTCAATTTATTTACATTAGGTACTCCTGAAAATGAATTAATTACAGCTATAACAACTGGTAAGAAACTAGAAAGTCTCCTTACTCAATATAGCGATGTAACATATTATTCTTTCTTGATTGCAAATTTGAAAAGTAGAATAGCCAATTTAAAAAAGGATCTCAGAATATATTTAATGTATGAATCAGATATACAAGAAATGGAGCAG
>JBHLKP010000028.1:550-29518 GCA_048886525.1 Candidatus Hodarchaeota archaeon
AAAAAGCGTCTTTGAGAAATGAACTCGATAATACAAGAATTGAAAGAGAAACTCTTCCTGAGATAGACCTTGAAGAAATTCAATCATATTCTGAGATTGAAACTCGTTATCATAAACTATCGAAAGAAGTAATGGCGTTAAAAAATAGGGCAGAAGCAGCTATTGATATTATTAAGCTTGATAAAGCCCGAATTCGTGATACAAAAGTCCAAATTGACACAATGGAAGAAGAAATAAAGAATTTTATGGTTGAACATCCGAGTGTAGATCAAGAGATAATTCGAATAACTGATGGAATTCGTGAAAGTCGGAAATTCCTTGAAGAGGTTAGGAGTGAAAAAAATGAGACTGAAAAAGCGATTAAAGAGGTTCGTAGTTGGATATCGCTAAGTCAGCAAATGAAAGGTTTAACTAAATGCATTGTATGTGGACGGCCTTATACTGAAAAACACGCAAAGACACGAGAAGATAAATTATTAGTTGAAGATTCTCATCTTAGCAAACGTGTTCGAGAATTGGAATTTCAAATCGATGATGCTGAACGTAGAAAAGAGGATTTAGAAGTCCTTATCCATAAAATTAAGAATGATAATCAAATTAAAATCACCAAGGCCAAACAGGAACTTAGACGATTACAAAAAGAAATAAATGAAAAAGAAAAGGAAATCAATTCATCAGAACAAAAATACATGCAAAAGGAATCCGAACTTAAGATACTTGAGAAATCTATTGATCAAGGGAGAGCTGATTCGATTAAAATAATTACTCAGCTTGATGCGAAAATTCAACGACTACTAGGTAAAATAGAGCAACTGGAAAAGCAGATGTCTGAAAAATCAAAAAGAATCGATCAAATTGACCTTGTACAATCCGAGTTTAATTTTTACGGTGCATTACAGACCCATCTTGAAGAAAGAGAAAAAATCGTTAAACTGGGTGTTATTGAGAATTTTAATCGGCAAATCAAGAAAGTTTATCAATTGATGTCCTATCAGGATTTCGAAAATATTAGAATCGATCCTGATTTTAATCTAATCGTGAGGCGTTCCCGTAAAGGAAAATCCCTCGATCAGCCTATTGAGTCATTAAGTGATAGTGAACGGATAACAATTGCCTTGATTGTAATGCTTGCAGGTCGAGAAGAATATATTCCAGATTATCCTCTATTCGTTCTTGACAAAGTGACTCTGGACTACGATCCTACTCGCTTTAATATGATTCTTGATTATCTAACACAGCGTGAGGTTCCCTATATTCTTGTTACAATTGCTCAGAGCGTTGAAGAAGGTAGCGGACAGCTTGAAGTAGAGTACCTAGGAGCAAAAGTATAAAATTAATCTGATCTAATAGCAATGGCATCGATCATTACTCGTGCCCCAAGAGGAAGGGCAGCTGCTTGCAATGTTGCCCTAGCGGGAGGATCACTTGGGAATTGTAACGCATATTCCTCATTTAATTCTTTAAAATCATTTATATCAGCTAAATAAATGGTTGTTTTTACAATATCACTTAAGAAAGCATTTGTTTCTGCAAGTATTGCTTCCATTTTTTTTATGATCTGACTTGTTTGTATTCTAATATTTGCTTCTAAATCATCAGCTATTTGGCCAGAAATGAAAATTTGCTTTTTTCCAGAGGCTACAATTCCAGGACTATATGGCCCAACAACCGTACCTGTTTTAAGTATTTCTTTCATTTATAATGGTCTCCTAATGTTTTAGTTTCGCATTAAATAATCTAGATGATCTCATAGGGTAATATTAATAAATTAAGCTTTGTAGATGGATCTATTGCTCGTGAAATCGAAGGTTCCAGAACATGGATTTGAATTTCGCAAGTAGCTGAAACAATACAACCTAGCATTAGATGTCCTCCAACACATGAACCATCTACTCTTCCAAATACTCCATGTAAGTGAACCATATTATCTGCAGCAATATTCCCTATTAACGACAGAACTTCAAGGTTTTCATTAAATATGTTTTCTTTGTACTCTTTCCCATCAAAAAAGCCTAATTTTGCACAAGAAACGGCACCGATTCCTCGAATTGTTCCCGAACCAATATTTGACTCATGTTGACAGAATTTTTGGAGAGATTCGATGATATCTTCCCCTTTGTAAAGACGAAGCAGAAAACTATTCTTATATTTCTGTTGAATGTATCTCATTTTAACATCAGGAACGTTGTTTCTCATTTATGTTAAAAATTTATGCAAAAATGTTTTACTAATTCAAAAGCGATTAGGAGCTTCGACTATGCTTGAAAACTTAACCTTGAATTAGAGAAGGATAATTGTTTGTGTCTGTTATTAATGTATATTGTACAAATTTAGTCTATAGGATAGGTTTATAGAGCTTTTTTAGGGTGAAAATGAATTAAACGGTTAATTATAGGTTCAGAAAGATATTGATCGTCACTTGTTTAATTTGCCCTGATTTTTAAATAAAAGCTTTACCCTTAATATGATGGGTCAGATAATTCGCTTCTACAAAATATAAGGCATATTTATTTTTAGCTGCCATTAATAGGAAAGTAGGGTTGTTTACTTCATTCTTGTTAAAGTAAAAAACGAATAACACTTTTAAATTAAAGAAATAATCCTTATCATCAAAGCAAAAGTTTTTAAGTTTCTAAAGGCTTTCTAAAGTGGTATTTAGAATTATTTAAAAACTAAAAAATGCAAGAAATTTAAAAATACACGATTTTGATAAGTCGGGGTTTCAGCTTTGAAAATTCACTGTGATAGTAATTGTCGTCCTTGTCAACTGGAGGGTGGACCTAGCCGTGATATTGATGACTCTTTTGGCGCTCATTTTTGCCCTACGTGTAGAAGTGCGTTTTTTTGTGAGCTAGGAGTTGTACGACAGTTTTCTTCTGCAAATAAGGTTAATTATTTATGTGTTGACTGCGGAACATCGCTAATAACAAAGTCTATCGAAGAAATTGCAATGGAAAAGGCACGATTTTTGATGGATAGTAAAAAACTTAGTCATAGTGGTAAATATAGACCGACTTTAATACCTAAAAAGCCTCTGAAGTCAGTTGAAACTCTATCATTACTTTATGAGACAAAATCTACTAGTGCTTTTCATAGATCACTAATTACAGAAATTTCAAGGATATCAGGATTAACTCCTCAGATGGTTAGTAATTTTGCTCGAGATTTCGGTATTAGTGAAAATGTAATATCTACTTTATCTGGTGATACTGAATCGGTTCTAATAACTCTCTCAAGTGTTTCAACAAAATTTATTGAAATACTACATTCTATACTACTTGGCCGTGAAGAAGGAGGGTTGGCATTAAGATTTTCTGTTTTCGCTAGTAATATCGCTGATATTGTATTTATTCAACCCGCAAGATCACTTGTTGAATCTGGCCCATATGATTTAGTAGCTTACGATAATCGAGGAATGAGAATATGGGTTTTTTGTGTTGAAGGTACAATTGATTCAAAAGATATAGAGAGGATCGTTGCCCCGATGTTAACCCAAGAACTTTCTGCCTTTATTGGGGTTGCAAAGATATTCTTAGTAGCCCAGGGTTTCTCATGGGTAGCAACGCAATTACTGAGAAAATATAGAGGAATTGTAGTAACAGAAGAGAAAGATGAATCACGAACAATACCTTTTGAATTATGGCAAGAAAAAAAAATTGGCAATAAATCTGAAATAATATTCGAGAATATTAGACCTTAGGAAAAGGTGACAAATTTTGAGTATTTCCTCGGTAAAAGATAGCTCTCTAAAAGAATATTTTAAGATTATATTCCTAGGAGATCCAAAAGTTGGTAAAACTTCATTAATCCGCAGAATTCTTAATCTTGATCTACTATTAGAATATTCTCCAACGATTGGATTGAGATACCATAATCTAGATGTTCAACAAAACGAAATCCAATATTATCTACAAATATGGGATGTATCTGGAAACGAAATTTATTCTGAATTAATACTTCCTCTTCTAAAAGGAGTTTCTGTTGTTGTTTTGGTATTTGATTATAAGGATACTAAATCACAAATTGACTTGCCCAATTTATATTCCAAAGTACTCGAGAAAGTACCCCCAAGCCAAATTTTACTTGTAGGAAATAAATATGAAAACATCAAAAAAGAAATCCCGAAGGTTTTAGCACCCTGGATAAAGGAACACAATTTGAAGATTTATCCCGTTTCAGCTAAAGAAGATAAGGGAAAATCACTATTATTAAAAAAAATCATCCAAATTTTGGAGAATATTCCAGATAATAGGAAGTCAAAATCAATCGAAGTTCGAATTGGAATCCATGAATCGAAATGAAAGCTGAGCAGCGTGTAATTTGAAAAAATAGATTTGCAGTGTTAAATCCATTCCTCTTCACCACTTTGACATGAAGCTTGGACTATCTCACATTGCCACCAAACTGAGTTTGGTATAAAAGGACATAGCTCATCTGTAACTTGACACCGGTTTTCTTCCATTAAATAAAGACACAAACTAGACACCTGTAAACGTAACTTCATCTTATCAGGTGCTTCCCCTTGTTGATAACTCTGGTATAATCGATTTCTTGATTCTTGATAGTTTTGCAATTGAACCGTTGTAAGGATACTGCCTGTTTTAAATGTAATACCTCCTGCTAATGTATCTTCAGGAAGCTCGAGAAATTGAAAAAGCTGTTTTTGAAGTGAATCTAATAATTCCTCATCAATATCAGTTACCCCCATCATTCTTAACAATTCCTTGAGTCTTTTTCGGAACATGCTCTGAAACACCGATAGATTGGATAAATACCAAATGATTAAGTCAATTAATCCAACAATAAAAACTAGATATGTAATGATGGGTCTCATATATTAATATTTTAAAATAGCTTAAAATCTAATTAGTCTCTTGCATTATCTTAATTTAATTTTATGAGGAACTCTCGAAAAACAATATATAAGCACTATTGTTTAAAAGTTGTGGTTTTATATGTCCAAAGAAACGGATTATAATCCAGTGGTTTGGGTAAGCTTAGCGTCGGTCTCAGGTTTGAGTTTGATAAGTTTAGGCCAGCCTGGTTTAAGAACTGACTTGGATGAACAAGTTTATACAGGTGGGTTGACAGCAGTTCAAGCAATGCTCGGAGGAGAGGTAGGTGGGGATACAGACCGCTTTGTTGGGGGAAGTCACAGTAATCGAACAGGACGCTTTCGAATGAGGAATGAAACAGGTGGGGAACTTGTTGGACAATTTTTACTAATTTCTCCCAAGAATATTAAGGTGTCTGATGACTTAGTAGATTATTATGAACAACTAGTGACAATTTTTGCGGAAGAAACTCTCCAAACCGAACTTTATGAGAGAGTAGAAAGAGAATTTCGATCTTTAGGAGTAAATGATGTTATAGATATTTTTTTTGAAAGCATTAATAAAGCGAGAAAGAAAAAATCAATACAACTCGATAATAAATTGTTTTTTACTGCTTTAAATCAAGCAACGCTGAAATCCATTAACGATTATGAATACTCATCAACCTTAGTTAAAGTCTCAGATTACAAAGGAAAATATCGTGATCTTTCATCAAAGGTTAATAGTGAAAAAGAAAAGTTATTATTAGAACTATCAGAAGATATTTTAGAACTTTTAACGAGCGATCATCCTCATGCCTTAGTATTGTTCCCTAAAATCAAATCTCTCCGAAAAGATTTTTTTAAATATTTTATATCGGAAATTAAAGATTTTAATGCTAAGAAAGGGCTTGAGGAAATTATTAATGAATTTAAAAAGAATGAATTAACAACATTTCTAGATGATTTTGCATTACATGAAGTCAATAAAGCAAATCTCTATGATCGTCTTGAAGATGAAATTTTTAGCAAATTTAAAAGAGAATTTCCGCTTCTTTTCATAGTAGATCCTGATATTACTGGATTTAAAGAATCAATAAGTAAACTAACTACGGATATAAATGAACAGTACGATCTAGCAGGAACATTATCCAAAATCGGTTTAGATTTGTTAAAAGATAAGAAGAAAGAAGAGGAATTATTTATTCCATATATTCGATATTTTTGTGATCAGTTCTCAACTGGATTAACTGTCTCTGCATGGAAATATATGCAAGTTGTTTTTAGAATTATAAGTCAAGAGACAAATATTGATGTTACAGATGTTCTTCCTTCCTTGAAAGGGCAGATTCCAGACTCTCATTTCCAAACGGTCGAGAAAATGATTACTAGATATAAATTAACTAAGATTGATCCGTTATCTTTTTCTGTTCGACAGGCTAGCGATATCTTACCATTCTATAGAGCTCTATTTTCTACTTTAGCATTCGGTTTTAATAATCTTCTTAAAGATCTAGTATTTTCTGAAAATAATCCTGATAACTTTCTTAGGTTTACAGTTAGAAATTTTAAAGAATTCGTGAACTTAATCCACCCCATTTATGCACTTTTTTCTATTTATTCCTTTGTTGAAAATCATCGTTCTCGTTTTGATTTTACACCTGCCTTTCCTGAAGTACATGATTTTGGTGAAGAGTTTAATGTCGCTGCTTTAAATCCTGAATTAATTATTGAAGCATTTATTAAAGCTAATATTAATTATACCGAGAAAGAACAAGAACTGGTTGATCGAAGACTAGAAGAATTTCATAAAAGTTTTGAAAATAGGATCAGTGATATAGTAAAATTTCATTCGAAAAATCCTCTTGATTTATCAAAGGGATATTCTCTAAAATTAAGTGAATTAAAAACTTTATCGTTTTCAACAAAACTTGCCCAAAGTATTGAGGAAGTAATCCAAAAAATTACTGATGAATATGAAAAAACAATTAATCAATCTCAATCTGAGTTAGATAAAGTAAAAGATCTAGCTAAACAGTTCCTTGATGGAAATATATCTGAAAAAGATTTTAAGAAAAACGTTACAGATACAAAATATTTATCAAAAACGAAAGATAACTTTGAAAAGTCTTTCAAGAAAATGTGGGAATCTATTACAAAGAAATATGGTGAATTACCTGCAGAAATTGAAAAACGATTTAGGGGATTAAATAAAGATTTTTCAAAAGAGTTTTCTCAAGCAGGTAATTTTCTGAATATGGATAGAAAAGCTATTTTAAAAGATGATAGAGACGTTGTACCCTCCTCATCGTCAATAAGAGAGAAAATACAATCTTCAATCAAGCAAATCATTGATAAAGATCCAATATTAACATGGGATAATTTTGGGTATGACTATTTTTATGTCAAAAACAGGATGTTACCTTTAGAACTTCAAGCTAACATTACTACTAGTTTAGTACATAAAAAATCAATTAAATTAATGAAAGAAGCTACCGAATCTCTAAAGAATAATCCCACATTGGATATTTACAAATGTTATTCTGATGTTCTAGACAGTTATATAAAAGATGTCTTTATCCGCTTATTTGGGGAGATAGGTTCTAGAATTGGTAAAAATTACATACGAATGGATCAAGAAATCTATTTCATTGAGAGAAATAAAGTACCCACTCCAACCATGATTATTGGGATTCTCTTAAGCGTTAATGCAATGAATTCTATACGTAGTGTGTTGGGATCAAGAGTTGCTGTTGAAACTGAGGAAAATGAAGGAGGTTCAGTCTTTCATATTTCAGCAGTTATTCCAGATTTCGGTTGTGATCTAGATAAACTGAAAAAAGTGTGGAAAAGTAAAGAATGGACCCTCCATAGGGTATTACTTTTGTTAAGCTGGTATTCACTCTTGAAAAAAAATGATTTCTATCTAAACATGTTAAGATATTCTTCAGGTCTATATTCTACTCGTGTTAAGGATACGTTTGAGGTTATATTAAGTCAAATCGCAAAATATATTGTTTTTCAATGAATATCCCTGACTGAGGTAAGCACAAAATTATGGGTTACAAGCATTATTTGAAACTAAAAGAACATCCTGAAGTATATGCTCCACAGGAAGACACCTGGTTTTTAACGGATATTTTGATGCATTATTTTGAAGATGAGATAAAACAAAACCGTTCAATTGGATATGTATGCGAAATAGGAATAGGAACAGGCTATATTTCTACAATTTTGGGTTATAATTTTCCCAAAATAAAATTTATTGGAATAGATATATCTATAGAAGCAGTTAAACTCTCATATCAAAATATGTCCCGTTGGATTCATTCTGAAAAATTTTCATTAATTTGTGGAGATCTAATAACCTCGTTTAATCCTTCAAGATTCAATCCTAATGTAATTTTTTTCAATCCTCCATATGTTAAGACAAGTTATCTTGAATACATGAACAAAACCAATCCAATAATCAGAGCATGGGCAGGAGGGCCTAATGGTACAGCTGTTATTTGTAACTTTCTCGAAAATATAAAAAATTTTGATTTCGGAATAGCTTTCTTTCTCTCATCCCTGTTTAATAATAATGACGAAATAGAAACTCATTTTGAAGAGTATTTTAAATTCGAAATTATTGCGCAAAAAAAGGTTGAAGATGAGAAGCTTCTATGTTATCAAGTAAAATCCCAAATATAACATCTCTATCATGTTGAAACAGAATTTTTACCTAAAAAATCTACTATATTTTTAAGAGAATTTTCATCATCCTCTAAATATAATAAGATTTTGTCATTTTCTTTAATGGGTTCATCTAATGGGAAAATACGCTTATCTGAATCTTCTCGGAGAATTTTAAGAACCTTTACTGTTGGAATAGTCAGTTCAGCGAGGGATTTAGATCTCATATTTGAAGGTACAGGAATAGCAATAACAGGTGGTTTTACCAAGGGTAAATTCATTTGTTCATATAATTTACGAACAATTTGGAAAAGATTATCCACAATAATTATTTGTCCTTTTTTCTGTCCAGCAAGATAATGAACGAAAGGAGGGGCAAATTGAGCAAGAAGAATCGCTTTTAAATCTACACTCGTAATGAAAGACATTATATTCTGGATTATTATCGGGTCTTCATGTAAAATTATTACTTTCTTTGCATTCGTAAACCCGATTGTTTCATAAAGATTTCTTTTTCCGTATTCTTCAAGCCGTTCCTCATAGAGGACATTAATTTCGTCTTTAATTTCATCAATCCATGCTAATTTCTTATCTGATATTAGTGCTACTTTGCTTTGTGCGCCAATTTCAATCAAGTTATCAATAAATGCTTCAGTAAAAATATTACTGCCAAAAACAAACATTTCGTTTTGTTGTTCAACAGCTTTTTCTGCAAATTTCCTTATTTGTCTTCTTTTAAACCAGCCCACTTTAATCAACCTCACTGTCTATTATTCTTTTTGATTCCCTTGTTTCCTCAGTTATTGGATTAGGATGTTCTATATTTTGCAGAATCTCTTTCTGTTCTTTTTCATTTTTCCTCACCTTCTTTTGTTTCATTTTTGATTTCATTTTGTCGCTCAAAGGTAATTCGGTGACAACTCGATTTGTTAACTTCATGAAGTAATCAGTAAAATGATAAATAATAACTCTATCTCCAATTCTTAGCATTTCATTTGTAGGTAGGAGTTTCTCACCGCGACTTATGGTAATCACTTTTTGCTTAACTAGATCTGAGGACATTTGATCACCTGTATAACCAATATATGTGCGTGGAACATCGATTTCTACAGTTGGAGGAAAATCAAAATCCATACTTAATGAGAGAACTAAACCCTGAATTGTCATATCAAGGTCCTCAATAATTATAAGATTTTCATCTTGTACAATTTCACTAAAAACAAAGGCTGGAGCATACTGCGAGAGAAGAATAATGTCAACTTCAGGTCGAATGTGACGTATGTGTGTTAAAATATTCTGATTTAGTTCAATACTTTCTGTCAAAATCATAATACGACTTGCATTTTGGAAACCAATGATTTCATATAAATTAACTTTCTCAAACTCCCTTAAATCTTCAACGACGTAAATATCAATTAGACCCTTGAGTTTCCTTACCCAAAGTAAATCAGCATCGGATATAAGCGATACTCTTTCTTCATATCCATATTGCCTAACTAACTCAAATAGTAATTGCTCTGCAGCTCTTGAACTACCAAAAATATAAGTAACATCCTTTCTGGTATTTACTTTATCTTTATACTTCATTATTGGTGATTTAATCATCAACCGAACAACAACTGTTCCAACACCTATAATTCCTGCAGCCCATCGTAAAACCGTCCCATTAAGGATCCATCCTCCACTTCTAATAAGATTCCAATGTACATATTTAAGTTCTTTGCTTGCCTCTCTGATTGCAGCCTGAATCTCCAGATCTGTTGCATCTGGGCCAGGCCAAGTTGGTAAACTTGTGGGGTAAATCCAAGCTAGAAATGGATCACCTGGAACAAGGGATAAAGCTAAAGGAAGTCCCCATATTAATATGATGAGAAAAACCACAAGGACGGCTCCTACCATTAAAAACAATATAAAGAGATCTTGAAGGGGAAGAAAGTATTTTAGTTCTCGAAAAATGGCACGAAGAGCGAATTTCGAGTTTGCACGAATAGTAGTAAGGTTAAATTTTAATTGTCTTATATTATCTCTAAAAGTTCTTTTTTTTCTCTTCTTTTTTTCTTTATTTTTCACCTGGACTATTTTTGCACCGCAATTCCAGCATTTTTTTGTACCAATTTTATTTAATTCATTACATTTCGAGCATTTGATATGTAATTCTTGAGTTTGATTCAAGTGATATCACCCAAAATTCTCTAGTATTTAGCTGAATGAGCCTTTTGATTCCATTTTCTTAGTTTTAAATTTAGGCTTTCATTTACTTACGATCTCATCATCTAATAGATTAACATATTTAATTTTGCATTTCATAATTCATTTCCGATAATAATATTTACAGGCTTAAAAATGCTACTTAATTTCTTCGATTTACTACCTAAAAAGATATTAGTGATTTCATATTCAGAAAAGCTAGAAATAAAGCTAGGATTTCGTGTACTTAACCATCCTTGGCTGAATAGATAGAATGGTTTATTTAATTAATTTGATTTATCGAATATATTACAGATTATGATGGTTAAGAGAGGATAATAAAATTTTTTACTGAAATGCTTCTAGTCAACCTGTACTAAGGAAGCAGGCGAATCCCCTGATCCCCAATCTAATTCTCGCTTTAATAAGTCTCTTATCGCTATTCGAATGGCTTCTGATCGTGAAGAATAAACACCCGCACGAACTAGTTCATCTAGTCCTTCTAAATAGGTTGTAGGAGCTTTAAAACTAATAAGTTTCATTTTAAATAAACCTTTAGTCAATTTTTTTAATTAATTAATCCTAATTTATTTCAAATATCTTGTTTTTTAATTAAATACAAAGAGAATTCTTACAATTGATAATATTGGTGAGAATTGACATTTCACAATCATCATTCATTGAGTTTAAATTCCTTTGGCCTTTTTATATGAGGAATTAGATGATGGGAAAATAATAAACCTCTTTTAAAAATACTTAAGGGTAACTTGATTTTTAGCGTTTCTGATATTACGATTCTTATTCCTTCTTTTCACGTTTCAATGCTTTCTCTGATAAACAAATCTCAGTTAACATTATAAACAAAATTTTCTAATTTTAAAAAGCAAATGCTTTAAATGAACTTATAACCCATTTTAGCTAAGGTGTTTATCAATGACAAATACTTTCTCAAAAATGGACGAAGAGCTAAATGAAACTCAAAGGAAACTTACAAAAGCTGCAGATATTGCAAAAGTAGTTCCAGAAAAAATTAAGCAAATTCTTGAAGAGAAAAAGAAATTAAATGAAGCTAATAACGAATTAAATAAATTTAATAACGAAATGAAAGAGAAGATTAGTAAACTCGAAGGAATACTTTCTGACCAACGAAATGATTTTGAAAACAAACTTGCTTCTAATGAAAATCGAATCGTATCTCTGGAACGCGAATTAGAACTCTCAAAAGATGAAAACTCAAAACTAATTACTAAACTAGAGGAAAATAACAGAAGAATAGAGATACTGGAATCTCAAAAAGCAGAATTAACTCAATCTCTTAGAGAAAAATCAATGTAATTGTAGTTGACAGACGGAACAGGAAATAAAAAATGTGAAAATTGCCTGTGTGTCTGATATTCATGGAAATTATGAAGCATTAAAAACAGTTTTTGAAGACATAAGTACTTATGGGGTAGATTTCATATTATGCGGAGGGGATATTGTTGGGTATTACCCTAATCCAATTAAATGTATTAAAATTGTAAGAAAGCAATGTCAGTATATTATTCGTGGCAATCACGATGAAGTAGTTACTTCTCCAGATTTTAATAATCAAATTAACTGGTTCAATCCATATGCAAGAAAATCATTACAATGGACAAGAAATCGGTTATACAGACAAGATAATCAGGCTTATTTTGACTTTCTTGCCTCATTATCCACACAAAAGGAGATTATTCTGGAAGATT
The DNA here is from genome assembly GCA_048886525.1 of Candidatus Hodarchaeota archaeon. Lineage (GTDB taxonomy): Archaea > Asgardarchaeota > Heimdallarchaeia > Hodarchaeales > Hodarchaeaceae > Hodarchaeum. The sequence continues at coordinate 12,953 of JBHLKP010000028.1, forward strand.
TTAAAGTGATACTCGCTCATGGAACCCCAGAAAAACCCTGGGAATACTTCATATATCCTTTTTGGGCTGATAAACCTCCTTTTGAATACGAGTTAAGAATCGATAGATGGTTTAAAAGCTGGGATCTAGTAATTATAGGACATACACATCAAGCATTTATATATAAAAGCAAAATTTCTTCAAAAACCCTGCTAAATCCAGGAAGTGTGGGGCAACCGCGAGATTTCAATCCTAAAGCAAGTTATGCTATTCTAGATATCAATAAATCAAAGATTCAAGCCCAAATCGTTCGAATTGAATATCCGATTTCAGAAACTTGCAAAAGCATCGCTGAGGCATCTCTCGATGATTACCTCTGTGAGAGGCTATATCTTGGGAGATAGCTGGATTTACTGATAGTTTCTTTTTTATTAAATGATGTCATTGAAAATAGTATGTTTTCTAATAATTTAGTGGTGATTATCAATTAATAGAAAGTAAAAAATGGATAAAATTATGTCCGAAACGGATTCTTTCTTAAGAAAAACTTTAAAAATTGTGTCTGAGAGGGATTAATTAAGCCAAATTAATTTATTCTTCTATAAAATTCTGATTGAATCAAGGAAAATTAAAATTTTTCACTTAATCTCCTATAGATGAGTAATTTTATTTGGTTTGATTAAATTCTTTCTATTAGAAGTAGAAAGGTTTATATACAAAGCATAAAATTTAGAAGGTCAAATTTTGTCTGGAGAATATGATGCATCATCTATTCAAGTATTAGAGGGTCTTGAAGCAGTTCGGCGCCGTCCTGCCATGTATATTGGAAGTATTGATGAAAATGGACTTCATCATTTAGTTTGGGAAATAGTTGACAATTCAATTGATGAAGCAATGGCTGGGTTTTGTGATCAGATCAAAGTGATTTTAAGCGAGACAGAGCATGGACTCGAATCGATCACAGTGCATGATAACGGGCGTGGAATTCCTACAGAACCCCACCCCCATTATAATATGTCATCACTTGAGCTTGTTACCACTCGTCTTCATTCGGGAGGAAAATTCGACAAATCATCTTATAAAGTCAGTGGAGGGTTGCATGGAGTCGGTATAGCTGTTGTTAATGCTCTTTCAAGCTGGTTACAGGTTAAAGTTAAAAGAAATGGTAATATCCTCATGCAAGAGTATGTTCGTGGAGAAACCATTTCTCATGGTCTAATTTCTGTTGATGAAGAGTGGGAAGAGGGGTTTAATACTGGAACACATATTACATTTATTCCTGATCCAGAAATTTTTGAAGTAACACATGTCGACATATCTATTATTCGAAGTAGATTACGTGAATTAGCATTTCTTAACAAAGGACTTACGATAACATTAATAGATGATAGAAAATCATCATTTGAATCAGAAGAAAGGAAAAACTATTGGGAATTTTGCTATGATGGTGGAATCAAAGCCTACGTTGAACAATTAGCAACAAATCGGCTCCATGAAGACATTCCATATTTCGATGAAACTGTTGAATCCACTCAAGTAGAAGTCGCTTTGGCGTATGATCGGTCTGAACGGGATTTAATATATACTTTTACTAACAATATCAATACACGCCACGGAGGTACTCATTTATCTGGTTTTAAATCAGGATTAACAAGAGCAATTAATGCATATGCTCTTAAAAATGAGCATTTGATCAAAAATACTAGATTAAAAAAGGATTTAAAAGAGAAGAGGTCAATCTTTTCTGGAAATGATGCTAGAGAAGGTTTAATTGCTGTTGTTTCCGTAAAAGTAATGAATCCACAATTTGAAGGTCAAACAAAGAGTAAATTAGGGAATAGTGAAGTTAAAGGATTTGTTGAGAGTTGTTGTTATGAAAATATCCTGAAGTTTTTAGAAGAACATCCGCTGACTGCAAAGACTATTATGGAAAAATGTGAGCAATCAGCGAACATTAGGATGAAATTCAGACAAATCCGTGATGCCGTTAAAAAAACTCAAGCCAAAGGAACTGGAAAACTCGTTGAATGTGCAACAAGCGATCCTGCTAAAAGGGAAATATTTCTTGTTGAAGGAGATTCTGCTGGAGGTAGTGCAATAGAAGGTAGGTTTAGTGAATTTCAAGCTATTCTACCTCTCCGAGGTAAAGTGATTAATGTAGAAAAGGCACGACTAGAAAAAGCGATGAGAAATAAAGAGATATTGGAAATCATCCGAGCTGTTGGAGCAGGTTATCGTGAAAATTTTGAAATTGAAAAAGTACGTTATCACAAGGTTATTTTGTTAATGGATGCGGATATAGATGGACATCATATTGTGTGTCTATTACTTACTTTCTTCTTCCGTTATATGCCAGAACTGATAGATGAAGGGTACCTCTATGTTGCTCAACCCCCATTATATAGATTGAAAAAGGGGAATAAAGAAATATATGTTCTTTCAAACGAGAGAAAAGAGGAAATAGTAAAAGAATGGGGAGGAAAGGTAGATATAAGTCGTTTCAAAGGATTAGGAGAAATGAATCCTATTCAATTAAGAGAAACTGTGATGGATCCATCTAAGAGGACGTTATTACAAGTATCAAGAGAAAACATAATTGAAGCTGAAAAAATATTTGTAACTCTTATGGGAGAGGAAGTAAAACGCAGAAGAGAATTTATTGAAACCCATGCTCTAGAAGTGGAGAACTTGGATATATAATAAGGATGTATAACAATGAGTAGCAATATTAAAACAACTCCAATTGAGAGAACTATGTCAAAAAGTTACTTAGAGTACTCTATGTCAGTTATTACGAGTAGAGCATTACCTCATGTTCGTGATGGATTAAAACCAGTACATCGGCGTATTCTTTGGGCAATGCACAACCTAGGATTGGTACATAATAGACCTCCTAGAAAGTGTGCCCGTACAATCGGTGAAACTCATGCAAAATATCATCCTCATGGTGAGGGTGCAGTTTATGATGCTCTTGTAAGATTAGCGCAACCATTTTCAATGAGATATCCTTTGATCATTGGACAGGGTAATTTTGGTAGTATGGATGGACAACCAGCAGCGGCTCAACGATATACAGAAGCAAAAATGAGTAGAATAACATCAGAAATTCTAAGAGACATTGAAAAGGAGACTGTAGATTTTATCGATAACTTCGATGGTTTGGATAAAGAACCTGTTATTCTTCCTGCTCGAATTCCACAACTTTTAATTAACGGAGTTATGGGTATAGCTGTTGGTATGGCAACGTCAATGCCTCCTCATAATTTAACAGAAGTATTAAATGGAGTTATTGCCACCATTAAGAATCCTGAGATAACCGTTAACGAATTAATGAAATATATTCCTGGTCCTGATTTTCCAACAGGAGGAGTAATCTTTGGAACGTCAGGAATTAAACGTGCTTATCATACGGGGAGTGGAAATGTAATATTAAGAGCAAAATATGAAATTAAACAGAAAAAAAGCAAAACACAAATTATTGTAACTGAAGTTCCATATCTTGTTAAACGTCAGGATACAATTGAACATCGGGGATTAGTTGATATAATAGAGAGAATGAAAGAATCTGGTAAGCTTCCTGAAATTGGAAGCGTGAAAAATGAATCTAACATTATTCGAGGAACAAGAATTGTTATTAATCTAAAGAAAACAGCAAATATTGATATAGTGCTGAATAGGTTATTTAAATACACCCCAATGCAAACATCTTATTCGATAAAGAATATGGTACTTATTGATGCGCGTGTTGGTAATGATCTTAGGTTTAGACCTAAAAATCTCGGATTAAAAGGATTAATTACCCAGTTTATAGATCATCGTTACGATATTGTTGTTAGGCGTACTGAGTTTGAGCTTAAAAAAGCCAAAGAACGTGCACATATTCTGGAGGGAAGAAAAGTTGTGGTTGAAAACTTAGATGAAGTTATAAAGATAATCAGGGCATCTGAAACGGTTCAAGAGGCTCAAATATCACTGATTAACCGTTTTTCTCTATCAGAAATTCAAGCAAAGGATATTTTAGGACTTCCATTGCGTAGTTTAACTCAATTTGACCGTAATAAGATTCTAATGGAATATGATGAAACTCTAATAGCAATTAATGAATATGAATCGATTTTAAAAAGCGAAGAACGTATATATGGCATAATAATTGATGAAATCGAGGAAATCAAGCAAAAATATGGCGATCCGCGTAGAACCGAAATCCTCAGAGATGATTCTGAAGGTTTTGAAGATTGGACTGGAAAAACAGAAGAGGATTTTATACCAAAAGAAGAAATAGTAATTACCCTAACTCAGCAAGGTTATATCAAAGCAATCTCTGCTGAAGCTTATAATGCTCAACATCGAGGAGGGAAAGGGATCAAATCCATGGACATTGGAAAAGATGATTATCTAAAAGAAATGATTGTTGCTTCCACACATGATACAGTTCTCTTTTTTACTGTCAAGGGAAAAGCTTTTAGTGTACGAGGTTATCAGATTCCACTATCCAAGCAACGTGTTACAAAAGGAGTAAATATCGTTAATTTAATTCGCTTAGATCCAGAAGATGAGATAGAAACTATGATACCTGTCTCAATATTCGATGATTCACATTATTTAGTATTATCAACAAAGATGGGGTTGATTAAAAAAACACCTTTGCGAGATTATGCAAATATTCGCACAACAGGTATAATTGCAATACAATTACGAGAAAATGATATGATAGTGGGGGTCAGAGTTACAGATGATTCAAAAGAAATTATTTTAGCTACAGAAAAGGGTAAAGCAATTCGTTTTCCCGAAACTGAGGTTAGAGCTGTTGGTCGTAGCAGCATTGGTGTATTAGGAATCCGATTGAATAAAAAAGAAAATGATAGTGTTGTTGACATGGCAATTGTAGAGAAAAGTAAAACTCTACTTACAGTTTGTGAAAATGGATTTGGTAAACGATCTGATTTCGATCAATATAGAACAACACATCGAAATGGAACTGGTGTTATAAATATTAAAACTACTAAGAGAAATGGTAACGTAATTGCTGTAAAAAGCGTTTCGAATAATGATGATCTGCTTATGGTTGCAAATGATGGAAAATTAATTCAGATTCCAGTGAAAGATATAAGAATTATTGGCAGAGCTACATCAGGAGTCACTTTAATGAGACTAGAAAGAGACTCAGGAGTGATAATCTCATCAGTAGCTATAATATCCGGAGAAGATGATGTTTAGGGGAAAAAATGATGACTAGAACAACGAAAGAATCCACTAAAAGAACAATAGAGAAGGCAACAAAAGGATCTAAGAAGGGACAAGATTCTGAAGAGAAGGTTGTACGAAGATCTGCAGCAGATTTTTTTCAAGATAATAAAGCCATCGCTGGTTTCGATAATACAATGAGAGTAGTCTTCACAAGTGTTAGAGAACTTGTTGAAAATGGCTTGGATGCGGCTGAGAGAATTGGAATATTACCTGAACTCAATGTGAAGATAGAAAAACTCAAAAAAGAAGAAATAGCAAAATTACTCAATGTTAGTCAGTTCGAGTCATCGGAGAAACTAGACTTCCTTAAATTAAGTGTACGAGATAATGGAAGTGGGATTCAAAGTGAATTTGTCCCACCATTATTTGGAAGAGTACTAACTGGAAGTAATTATGGTGCTCGCCAATCTAGAGGCCGTTTTGGTCTTGGAGCAAAAATGGTTTTATTAAATGCAATGTCTTCAGTTGATTTACCACTTATAATTAAATCGAAACATGAAAGTGAAGAATTCACAAGCTATCATGAATTAATGATAAATTTATCTGAAAATGAACCAATAATATTATCACGTAGAGAAATTCCTCAAGGAACAGCCGAAGCCATTCCAGAAACGGGAACAGAAGTAACAGTTACATTTACAGGTTCATGGAATCTTGCTTCACGCTGGGTTAAAGAATATTTTTCGCAATTAAGTATGATAACTCCTTATGCAAGTATAAAAGTGCAGTTTCCTGAGACAGAGGTTCAAGATATGATGGAGAGGGTAGTTGAAGAAATGCCCCAATATCCTCAAATTGCTAAAGTACATCCATGGGGAACAGATATTACACAATTTAAGAGAGAATTAGCGGTTACACGAAGTAATACGATGGAAACATTCCTTCAGGATCATTTCCAAGGGATTGGTCCTAAAACAGCAAAGGAGTTTCTAGAGTTTGTAAATATTCCCATAGAAAAAATGCCTAGCAATCTTTCTGCAAGTGATATTCGACGAATCGTGCATGAAGGTTTTGTTATGCCTGATAGTGATCCAAAAAAACGCAGGCAGCAAAAATATTTTCCCTTTAGAAGACCAAGTGGAGATTCTCTTGCTCCGTTAGGTGCTGATCTTTTAGCGAAAGGTATTGAAAAAGAACTCTCACCTCAATTTGTTCGTTCCGCAACTGGTGATATTTCAGCTTATTCAGGTCATCCCTTTATTATCGAAGCAGCTCTTGCCTATGGTGGTCCTATTTTGAGTAAAGAGGAAGGAACGAAAGGGGGTCCTAAGATATATCGGTTTGCAAATCGTATTCCGTTATTGTTCGGAGCTGGTAATGATATTATAACAAAATGCGTCCAAAAAATGAATTGGAAAGCCTACAAAATAAACATCAATAAATCTCCTATTGCGATTGTAATTTCAGTTGTTTCTTCTAAAATACCATTCCCAGAAACAAGTAAAGAATATATTGCTGATGTCGATGAACTTAGAAAAGAGATCTCAAGGGTTTTAAAAAAATTAGCACGTGGTTTAAGTCAACATTTAGGGAAAGCAGAAAGGGAACGTCGAGAGAGACAAAGACAATCTAGATTTGAGAGTGCAGCTCCCAAAGTTCTTCAAAATTTAGCTAAAATACTTGAAACTGATGAGACACCATTCCTTTTAAAATCTTCAGAGGAAATTTCGAAACTAGAAAAGTCATTAGCATCTGCTGTTCCGCGATTAATTAGAAGAAAATATCCTCCAAGTCCTCTTATTTCAAACATTGGTGAATGGTTACCAATGGAGACATACATAACTCTTGTTGAGAGTAATATTCAAACTCTCTATCAATTCTTAAGAACTCCAGTTACAGAACTAAGTGAAATAACTGGATTGTCAGAAGACCGGATAATTGGAATTAAACGAGCAACTGTGAACAGTCAAGAACGTTCAAATAAATCTCCTGCCATGCGTGAATTTGAGATTTTTCCAAGAATTGTTGAAGACGATTACACTAAATTTCAGGAATCATCGAAAATCCATAGAGCTCTAAATAAACGCTGGATTGTTTCTTCCTTAGATTTTTTTGCCACACCTCTTTCTCAACTAAGAGTAGTTGAAAATCTACCTGAAAAATTAATATATGAAGCGAAATTAAGAGGAATCTCAAATTACTTGATAAAAATTCCCATAGAACAATTAAGTTTGAAGATAATGACTTGGGTAACCGATGATCTAGAAAAAAGTATAAAATCAGCCAAGATAAGTAACATTTTCGAATATTTTGTTGCTTTTCCTGAAAAATTAGCAGCGATTCCCAATTTATCAATCAGATTAATTGAAAATATAAAAAAGGAAATAAATGATGGTATTAATCAAGGATACATTGATCCTGAAAAAGTAATTGGAGCTGCAACATTTGAATGGATGGATTATCGAGTAACTCCTCGCTTAAGAGGTCGTAAAATATCTAAAATAAAAGAATTTATGCAAACTCCCACAGAAAAGCTGGCTGAATTAACTGAGCTTATAGAAAATCTTGTTTTACAATCCAAGAAAATCCAGAAAGAAAAATTCGCGCATTTCAACAATCTTGAGTCTTTATTTGAGATTCCTGGATATAAAGAAGAAATGTTGCCAGATTTGAAACGTCTAGAGATAGAAGGCTTCATTGATTTTTTACTAGAGGATGAAAATAACCTTAAAATTGTACGAGGTTTAGTTCCTACTCTATTATCAATGAAACAAGATGAAATTATAGAGGAAATTGAAAAAAACTACGAAATTTTACCAACGAAGAACGCTTGGTGGCTTGATTCAGAATTAGAATTGCAGTTAAAAGAACTAGGAATATCAAATGTTTATGATTTCATACGTTATCCAACGAAAAAATTATTAAAAATCAATGATCTAGATTCTAGGATTCTAGAAACGATAAAACGTACTTATGGTACCCCGATCCCCATTTTAACTTTGGATGAACGTGATAAGCTAGAATCACAGGATATTCTCTGTTTAGAGGAACTAGAAACAAGTTTATCAATAAGTAAGATAAAACCTGAATCCTTGAATAAGAGTATTCAAGAATTATTAGACCTTTTAAAGTCACCAATTTGTTATCTTCCCATTCCAAGTAAATATTTCCAGAAATTTCATCATTTAGGGATTTCTAGAGTCATTGATTTCTTGATATGGCCTGATACGGATCTACATCGTAAAACAGGGATATCTTATAGACTTATTGAACAAACTAAAAGCAATTTCAATGTTGAAAGCATTAAATCAGCAATAGATTCTAAATCTCTTCCAGTAAAAATCTTAGAGCCCAATTTGACTGAGAAATCTTGGAGTAAATTAATTGAGTCAGATTTCAAGCTCCAAGAATTATATTACGATTTACCATATTCAACAGAAAAGATAAGCAAACTAGAACTTACTGATCGTGAATTCAAGAAAATTCAGGATATATTCAACACTCCGATCACTTTAATCCCCCAAATTAAGTCTAAATGGGTGTCAAGTTTACACACAAATGGGATAGATACTTTTATTGATTTAATCACTTGGTCTAGAGATAATATTGCTGAAATAATTGGGAGAGATCATAATTTTGTTAATGAAATACTTTCTAGCTTCCCAATGTTTCATTCAGGGATGCCTTTAATCGATTTAGGGGTTTTCAATGCAACAGAAATGAATATTCTAAAATCCAAAGGTTATTCTACTGTTGAGAATGTGTATTTCGGAGCGAAAAAGAATACTTTTGGTGTGATGGGTATCAAATGGAAAAAAATTGAACGGTTTCAGAGGATATTAGAAACACCAATAGCAATGCTACAATTACATTCAAGTACGGATAAAATCGACGTAAGGATCTCTCACGCAGGTTTAGAACGATTGGCAGATGAAGGTATAGACCAAATAATCAAACTAGTTTATTGGTCTGCTGATGATTTAAAATCAATACTTCATATGTCTTTAAACCGAATTGAAGAATTAAAACAGTCATTAGCGATTAAAGAACATGGGATGCCCTTAGAAAAAGTATGTGGATACAATAAAAAGACAAATTCAACTTTAATAGGATATGGAATCGAAACTGTTGAGGATCTTTACTTTAGTGCATCTGAAGATATGCTTGATGAAGAAGATGATCTGGATTGGAATTATGTCAGAAAAGCAATTGAGGCACTTGATTTACCATTATCTTATATTCGTGGAATAATTTCCGATAAATATATCGACAAATTAATCCAGAAACGAATCGATACTATTATTAGATTCTTAATAACTTCAGAAGAAGAGCTTTCTCAAGTTTTAGAGACTCCTCTCGAAAATGTTGCCAATTTAAGACAGAAAATAAATCTTATTCGTCTCCGTGAGTCGACAGAAACATCTGTCTCTATACTTGAAGGACTTCCGCGAAAACAACTTCAAATTCTTGCTGATGAGGATATTTCAACTCTTTTTGAATTTTTAACAACAACTAACGAACAACTCGCTAGTGTTCTTGAAATTGATATTAAACAAGTGAGTATGATGAAAGAAGACTTGAATTTCACGAATATAAAGACAATGAAAGAGGAAAAAATGGTTCCTTTAGCTAAAGTGACACTTTTTGACAAAAGAACAGTTCGAAAATTAGCTCGATTAGGTATTGAGAGCTTAGCGGACCTTTATTACGTTGCTTCACCAAAAACCTTTGAAGATAGTGATATTGACTGGCAGGAGATAATTAATGCGAGAACCATTCTTGATATGCCGATTCAAATTAGTTCTATACCAACAAAAGAGGAAATTAAAATATTACATAAATCCAAAGTTAATACCGTTTTAGATTTGATGATGGAATCCCAAGAAGAACTTGAAACGAAAACAAAATTACCTTCATCAAGAATCAAGAGTATCCAAGATTCTATTAATATTAATGACACTCTATTGTTATTAAAACGTATATCAATAGAAAAATTAAATTTCCCAAAAGATTATTTAGCTAAAATACATCGTGCTGAGATCAAAACATTATTTGATCTAATTATAAATCCAAATGAAGAAGTTTATCTAAAGAAAAAAGGAGAAAAAAGAATACGTGTTGATGAAGAGAGATGGGAGTATCTTTTCTCAGTATTAAGCATTCCCTTAGCATTAGTGTTTAGGTTAGATCGTGAAAATGCCAAAAAATTTAAACAAAAGCGAATCGAAACTCTGAGAGATGCCTACTCTGCTTCTCAAGAAAAATTGGAGACAATAATTGAAAAAGATTCTGTAGAATTCCTTTCAGATTTACAAAGCATAAATTTTTTAGAAATTTATCAGTTTCTCCAGATTCCAATTTGCTTTATACAAAACATTCCATTGGAATGGTTCCCTAAGCTCCTAGAAAAATCCATAAATCGAATTGGATCACTATTAGATGCAAATCCAAATGATCTAGCAGAAATTCTGGGAGTATCAGCACAAAAAATTAGAATGTTAGTAAATAGTGTTACTATACCAACTACAATAAAGACTATGGAAGAAGAAATGATTCAATTTGAAGATTTCTCAACAAAATTAAGTGAGAAATCAGTTTTAACCTTAAAGGATCAAAATATTCCATTCGTTCAAGAATTAATTCTCCATTCACGAGATGAATTTGATCAAAAAGATATAAAAGAGCTCTATGACTTATTTGAAGCTCCAATCAACCGCTTGTCCTCAGAATTTTCCTTAGGGGAATTAAGAAAGCTCTCTCAAAATGGAGTCAAATCAATAGGGAATTGGATATTTGCGCCAAATAAATCTCTTGTGGATATATTAGGGATGAATGTGGAGGCGATTGCCAACTTAAAGTCTAAATTTGATTACCAAGAAGTAAGTGAAGTCACAGAAGTTGATACACCCTTAAATACATTTATAGAAGCAGGATACATTGATTTCGATGAAATGGGGAAACAAGGTATTCGGGTTTTGGAAGATTTACTCTTTATAGAGCTAGAAAAGATTGATGTACCAGATAAGCTTAAAACAAGATTATACAATTTAAAAGATGCTCTTAATTCGTCTATTGCCTACTGTCCTTTAATACCTCCCCATTATGTCATACCTTTGGCCCTAAATGGATGTACTTCAATAACTCAATTAATTAAAACTGATTTTTCTCAAATTAATGATCCGATGGGTGTGATAGAGGAGGAGGATTATAATATTGCTAGAAATTCGATCAACTTGGTTGATATAATAACTCATAAAAAAACAGATTCTGAATTTCGTGTGAAACTCTCAACTTTACGTGCATTTACACCAAAACAATTAGAAGATATTCATAAACTCGGAATTGATAATGTTGTTGATTTATATTTTCGATTAGATACAGAAAAGCTAACAAAATCCCTAGTTGGTCCAGTGGAATCAATTAAACGAGTATTGGAGAAACCAGTAGCCCTATTACCGAGTGTACAGAAAGATTTTCCTCAAAAAATAATGCTATTGGACAATGCTGGGATTACATCAATTATAGAATTCTTATTTTGGCCAAAAACCGAATTAGCCGAATTACTTGAGATCAAGCGTTATGAAGTATCTAAATATCGTAAAGTCAATCTCGGTGCATTGAAACGTAAAAGAAACCTTGGAACTCCTATAGAGAATTTTGTTAGAATCCCTGAAGAAAATATTGCCTCTTTGAAAGAGATTGGTATTGATAATATCGAAGATTTATATTTTAATCTAAAAAGATATCCAGAACTAGTACCAGATGAATTAGTACCCAGTAAATTAATCAGATCATGTATTAAAGATTTAGAAAACCCAATTGTTAGATTAGCTGGATTACCAATTCCTGTAGCACAAGAACTTGTCAAAAAAGAAATCAATAGAATAATTGATTTTTTATATTGGCCACCTGAAAACTTGAAAGGTGTTTATGGGTTATCAGCAGCTAAAATAAAGCAAATAAAAAATAATGTAAGAATTCGAAGAAAATCCGAGGCATTAGGACGTTTAGAGAGGTATATGACAAAGGATTAAGGATGGAAATAAATGGCACAGAAGGATAACATTAGTGTAACGATAGAAGATTACTCCTTTACAAATAAAGTTTTTAGTTCTCTATTAGAAAAAGATAGTTCACTCCAAAAAATCAAAGATCGTATCAAAACGGAATTAAATCTAAAAAAGCAACGTTTCACCCTTTTTTTTGGCTCTAATAAAAATAAAAATTATCAAGAGATGACAAAAAAGACTATAAATATTTTCTGGGAGCTTATTGAGAAGGAAGAAGTAATTATACGCATTAGAAGAGCTGTTGACCTTTCAAGAGTAAAAGAATTAAAAAATCTATATGTAAGTGAAGAAGTTGATTTACCAGTATCAATCCTTAAGGTTGATAATGTATCACAGGAAGAAACAGCTCGTCGATTACAGACAGTAGCAAAAACTTTTCTGAATGAAATTGCTGAAAATCCAAGAGATGCGGCTTTTAGGATACCAGCTCGCAGTTCTGAAAATGTTGGTTATGATGATAATTCTAGGATGGTCTTGTTAGGAAGTCATGTTGTTGACCGACAGTTTCGACACTTAAGTAGCGTTCAAAGTGTTGTACAACTCACAGGTCTTATGAGATATGTTAATGAAATTTTAGATGCAGAGAAGCATGCAACAAAACGCCACCTTTTCTATCGTGATGTGAACTTATTTGGAAACCAAAGAGTGTCTGATAGCTTAATTGAGGATCTTGGAGCCTTATTACGTGTATCACGGAACTCTATGAATGTTATTGCTTCAGCTAAAGGGAAAGTTATTGGTAGATTATCATTTACGGAAGGCGGAGATCGAATTGATTGTACACAGGGACTTGGTGGGCATGCTATAACACCCATGCTCGATCAAGTTGCTAATTTTGAGAGTGATGCTGAATTTGTACTAGTAATAGAAAAGGATGCTGTTTTTCAGGATCTTGCTGAGGATAAATTCTTTAATTATCTTCCTTGCATTCTAATCACAGCTTCAGGACAACCAGATATGGCTACTCGTATGTTTATCAAACAGTTATATGAGGAATTAAAATTACCAATTTTAGGATTCCTTGACGCTGATCCATACGGCTTAGATATTTTAAGAGTATATTCAATAGGAAGTAAGGCATTAAGTTTTGAAAGTGTTGAATTAGCTGTTCCTGATATACGTTGGCTAGGATTATTACCTTCTGATATTAAAGAATACCAAATTTCCAAATCGGTCCTTATAAAAATGACAGAAAATGACATAAAACGTGCAGAGGATCTATTGAAAGAAGATTTTGTCAAATCACGACCGGAGTGGGAAAAACAAATTCGAATCATGACTGAAACTGGAGTAAAAGCTGAAATACAGGCACTAGCAAGCAAAGATTGGCGATATATGACTGGAACATACTTACCTAATAAAATTGACGCTGGAGATTGGGTTTAAAATAAGTAGGTTTAATTAGAAATTTTGAATCTATAGATTAGAGGTTATTGTCCTTTAATTGATGAATTGGTTACAAAATCGATCTTTAAAAAATCGATATTCATTTACACGAATTCTATTGCTTCAATTTGACATTATTTAACGTTCTAAGAAGTAAAAATCGAAACATTTTATAATTCTAGTACTTAATGAAAAACTTAAGTTGATGTCGAAAATCTCAACGATAATTTTAATTGATCAAATTCCGAAAGAGGGGATTCAAAAATGTCTAGATCTAGTTGAGAGTATTGTTGAATTTTCAAAGGGTAAACCTCTGACTAGAGAAAATACTGATCAGATTACAAAGAAATTAGGTTCACTGGTGAGTGGTACAAGACTTTATCCAGGGGGTTCCAGCGTATTATTCGGATGGAGCTTTTATTTCGAAGATATCGGTCATATAATAATTAAACCATATTATAGACGGGAGATTACAGCTTTATTCATTCATTATTTTACACTCCAAGACTTTACTCCCTATTTAGATGAAATACAACTTAAAATTCAATCATCGCGTATAAAGATAACTATCCCCAAAGTTATAGGTTTTGCAAAAATAAGAACCTTAGCCGTAGAATATCCAGTTTTATTGACTTCAGAAGTTTTGGGGGATTCAATTCATAAAAAATCATCTCTTATTGCACTAACTAGCAAATTAGCAAAGAAAGTAGGGAATAAAGGAATTATAATGGATCCATATCCCTCAAATTGGAAATATACAGTTAAAAACGGAGAAATCATTATAGCTTATATTGATCTATTAAGTTCTAACTTAATAAAAAATCTGGAAAACCGTATTTCCGAACTTATAAAAAATTATGAATAGCTATCTAAAATTCAAGAAGGATCAATCTGTATAATCACGAAAAGCGACTGCTCGACGTATCGAAGAGGCAAATGCTGTTCCAACACCTTCATTTGTCAATGCTGAGGTAGGAAAGTATTGTGCATGTAATTTATCGGCAAATTTCAATCCAGTTTCGTCACTTATCTCTCTTTCATCCATTAAATCAATTTTATTCCCAATCAAAACAGCTGGAGTGTCTGGAAGTATCTTTTTCACTTCTTTAACCCATGATGGGAGAGATAATGCCGTTGTTTTCCTAGTAACATCCATAACGTAGATTACTGCATGAGCACCCTCATAAAATAATTTCCTGACTTTATTAAATGCTGGTTGGCCGCTTAAATCCCAGAAGATAGCGGTTGTTGTTTTTTGGGCCTCACCAGAACCTCTTAGTTTTAAGAATGAAATATCTGCTCCTGCTGTAGGTTTATGCTCAAAAGCGCGCTTGGTAAACACAGAAACAAGTTGAGTTTTGCCTACTAAGCCATCACCAACTACTACGACCTTATACTGCGAAAAATGTGGGATCTCAAAAAGAATATCTTCATCTGACATGTACAGTCATCACCATCTTCTAATTATTATATAAATCGTAAATAAGTGCTTACTATTAATTTAACATGAGAATATATGACCTAGTTTATATATTCAATAGTTTCTCTTAAAAGTTTCTAAATTCTACGTAAACCTGAAAATAAAAAACTTCTGATTTAGGAATGTGAACAAATTCAACCTTAAAATAACATCCGATTTTAGTCTTGGAATTGATGATACTGATTCTAATCATCATATGTGTACTACGTATCTGGGAACACTTATCTGTGATCTTCTAATACAGCGGGGAGTAAAATTTCTAGATTTTCCCAAATTAATTCGTCTGAATCCTAATATTCCTTTTAAAACACGTGGAAATGGTGCAATTGCAATTCATTTTAGGATGAAAGAAGACAATATCGAATCTCTCTGGAAAGAATTAATAACAATTGTTAAAAAGCATTCTGCTATTGAAGATGATAAAACTAACCCGGGAATGGTTTTATTACAAGGAATAATTCCTCAAGATTTTCATGATCTTTATATAAGAGCGTTATACGATATTATATCACTTAAGGATACGAAAGAAAGGATCAAAGATCAAAACAATATTAGATATTTCTCTTTAAAATCGGGTAGAGGCTTAATTGGGGCTTGTTGTGCAATAGGGGCCAAATTAAATGAAGATTACACCTATGAGTTTATTTCATATCGAATACAGCAAAATCGTGGAATTTTAGAGCGTAAAATTAACAAAGAATCTGTTATAAGAGCGGATAAGGAAGTTCCGCTTTCCTTTAACAATGTAGATTATGAATCAAATGATATTATGATAACTCCTCATGGATCAGATCCAATTCTATGTGGTATTCGTGGAGAATCCCCTGAAGCAGTAATTGAAATGTGGCGTTTGTTAGAAATAGAAGAACAAGTTGAAAATATAATGATATTTAGGACTAATCAGCATACAAAAGTGCATTTTGCCAAAGAATTTAGGGGAGGCGAAATTAAACCATATCTATCAGTAAAAGCTCATGGGCTAGTTGTCGAAACACCTCGGTATGTGAATGGTGGTCATGTTATCTTCGGTTTAAAAATAGATGATGTAAACGTTGATTGTGCTGCTTATGAACCGACTAAGAAATTTCGAAATATAGTAATTAATCTGACTTTGGGGGATGATTTGTCTGTTTTCGGAGGTATCCGAAAACCAGATAGGGGAAATAAATTGACAATTAATCTTGAAGAGATCCAAATCAACCATCTTGTAGAATTATATGAAAAAATTACCCCCAAATGTCCGCAATGTGATTTAACATTGAAATCTGCTGGAAAATCGGCTGGTTTCAAATGTAAGAAGTGTGGATATCGAACTACAACAAAAGAGTATATTATTTGCAAAAGACCCCGAAAATTAAGAAAAGGTGTAAGATACGTAACTCCTGTTTGTGCTCAAAGGCATTTAACAAGGCCAGTTCAGCGAGACGTTGCCTTACAATTTCACTTAGATAGTACAAGAAATTT
>JBHLKP010000029.1:0-28368 GCA_048886525.1 Candidatus Hodarchaeota archaeon
GGAATATGAGCTATTGACTTTTATATTTCATAATATGAGTTGAAGCTTTTCATATTTGCTCCATTAGGTAAATTTTTTCATTTATAGTAATGGCCTTTTGGATTATGAATCATTTACGATTTACAAGCACTAAAAGGAAAAAAGGTCAAAGAATTTTCAAATAAAAAATCAATGATAACAAAAACGAAGCTAAACAAGTAGCTTAAATATGATTTTTCTTTTTATCTTTTTTCTCCTATTTTATTTCGAGATTCCATTAATTCTGAAGAAGATCTTTCTCCATCTTCCATTCTAATTTATGTATTTATTATGTATTTAACGAAAGGTTTTTAACATAATGTTTTTTACTTTCTTTTGAAGATTATTAAATCTTGAAATTTCTATTAATCTTCTTCTAGAGATAAGAACTGGAGAATTTTCATCTATAAATAAAGGATTTGACAAAACAATGGAAGAAAAAATAACTATTGTCGTATTTTCTGGAACAATTGATAGGCTAATAGGTATGTCAATATTGACAAATGCTGCTATCGCAATGGATTACGAAGTTGATATTTTTTTGATGCTATGGGGAACTTATGCATTTAAGAAGGATGTTATTGGTGTAGATCAAACTATAAGTGAACATTTGGATTATACTGGCGATAAATTCCTAGAAGTTCTAAAAACTGGAGGAATTTCTCCTTGGTACGAAATGCTCAAAAATGCCAAGGAAACAAATAAAGTTCGTGTTCATGTTTGTTCTGCAGCGGGGAAAGCTTGGAAATCTCAAGTCAGTGATTTAAAGTTTGTAGATGATTTTGTTGGTGCTGGAGAAATAGTATATTGCAGTACTGAATCTAAAGCAACGTATTTTATATAAAAAAGATGTAATAGGTGAAGAAATATGTCAAGAGATATTGCAGATCTTAAAGGTGATATAGTGGTTGATGCAAGGGCCGAATCCTGTCCTGGCCCATTACTTGCCGCAAAAAAGCATATGACACAAGTTCCTAAGGACAGTATACTGGAGGTTTGGTCTTCAGACGCTGGTACGAAACGAGACCTTCCATTATGGTCAAAGAAAATTGGCCATGAATATTTAGGTGATCTTGAAGAACAAGGTTACTTCAAAATTTTCATTAGACGCAAAAAATAAGGTCTCTTTCTTTTTCTTTTTTATCTGTACCTTTTCTAAAGAGAACAAACATGAGCTTGCTTATCTAACTCAGAGGTAAATAATTAGGAATGTATGATGAAATCTAGTAAAAATACAAAACCAAAAATCCTAATTTTCACTACAAATTTAATTTCGGATCCAGCAGTAGATATGACTGGATTGCTTCATAAACATTACCCCTCTACGACTTCAATAATCAGGGTACCCTGTTCAAGTATGATAAGACCTGATTATATTTTATTTGCTCTTCAAAGTGGGTTTGATGGAGTATTTGTTACAGCTGATGGTGGAGATTGCCCTTATACTAATAAATGTCCAGAAAAAACTTCTGAGCGAATTCGAGACGCCTTAACTTTGCTAGAAAAAAGTAATATTAATATGAACAGACTTAAAATGGCAGCAATATGTTCTGTCTGTGTGGAGCCATTCATAAAGCATGTTAAAGATTTTTCTCAAAAATTAGCTAGTTTAGAGCTAACTTAAATAGTTTTTAAGAATGGAAAGATAATGAAAGAAGAAAATTCTGATTATGATGTTTTAATAATTGGAGCTGGGATTGCAGGAATAGAAGCTGCTTTAACATTGGGAGATACTGGAAAGAAAGTTCTACTTATAGA
The DNA here is from genome assembly GCA_048886525.1 of Candidatus Hodarchaeota archaeon. Taxonomy (GTDB): domain Archaea; phylum Asgardarchaeota; class Heimdallarchaeia; order Hodarchaeales; family Hodarchaeaceae; genus Hodarchaeum. Next base: position 1,777 of record JBHLKP010000029.1, read on the forward strand.
AAAAAATCCTAGCGTGGGAGGCAAAATGGCGTTATTGAGTAAAGTTTTCCCAACATTAGATTGCTGTGCTTGTATTTGCACTCCAAAAATGGCTAGTGTCATACACCACCCCAATGTCACATTAATAACCTACTGCGAAGTTCAAGAGGTATTAAAGAAAGCAAAAACTAATTTTTCTGCTAAAATCCTAGCCAAGCCAAAATATGTGGATTGGGATGCGTGTACGGGGTGTTCTATGTGTGAAATGGCTTGTCCAGTCATTGTAAGTGATGAATTTCAATATGATATGAGGGGAAGAAAAGCTGCATATATTGCCTTTGATATTGCTGTACCAAAGAAAGCAATTATTGATATTGAAAATTGTACATTCTGTGGAGCCTGTGAACGAGTATGTCCTACTAATGCAATTAATTTTTTGCAGAAACCTATCATGTATAATATTAGTATAAAAGCTGTTATTATCACAACAGGTTTTGAGCTCTTTAAACCAGAATTAAAACCAGAGTTTGGATACGGGAGAAGCAAGAATGTAATTACCGCTATGCAAATGGATCGTCTGTTAGCTCCAACAAGGCCTTATAATACCGTACAAAGACCTTCTGATGGAAAAGAACCAATGAAAATTGCGTATTTATATTGTGTGGGAAGCCGTGATAAAACCATTGACAATCCTTTCTGTTCTCAAATTTGTTGCATGTATTCAATAAAACAATCGCAATTAATTCTTGGAGCTTTACCATTAGCAGATGTTTTCTCATTTTATATAGACATTCGTGCTCAAGGGAAAGGTTTTGAGGAATTCTACCAGCAAACACGGGACATGGGGTCGTACTTCATAAAAGGACGGATAACTTATGTTGCTGAAGCTGAAAACGGGGATGTGATTGTTAAGTATGAAGATATCGATGATGAGGGGAAACTGAAAGAGGATGTTTTTGATTTAGTGGTATTAGCTATAGGTATTTATCCTCCTAAAGATGGTATAGAAAAGGTATTTAAAACGCTTAAATTGGAGACAGATTTACTTGGATGGGTAAAACAGATAGAAATCAATATAAATCCTGTTGAAACCAATATTGCTGGGGTATTTGCAGCCGGATGCTCTACTGGGCCTAAAGATATCCCTGATACAATCGCAGAAGCAAATGCAGCCGTGTCTCAATGTCTAGCTTATATTACCTCCAATGGAGAGAGCTAAAAATGTCAGTAGAATATAAGAAAAAAATCGGGGTTTATATTTGCTGGTGTGGTGGAAATATTTCTGATTTTGTTGATGTGAAAGCTGTTGCAAGTGCAGCAGAGAGACATTCTAATGTAATTATAGGAAAGGAATTCATGTTTATGTGTTCTGAAGCAGGACAACAAATGATAGAAAATGATATAAAAGATTTAAATCTAGATGGGGTTGTCGTGGCTTCTTGTTCTCCTAAACTGCATGAATTGACATTTATGAATACAATATCGAGAGCTGGACTTAATTCATATGAATTCTATCATGTAAACATAAGAGAAGACGTATCTTGGCCCCATTCAGATGATCCTGAAGGAGCTACTAAGAAAGCAATTCGTGCGGTTAATTCAGGAATAGAATATGTGAAAAGGACAGAACCCCTTTCAAAGATTAAAGTAATGACGACGAAAAGAGTATTAATCATCGGTGGGGGGATAGCTGGAATGAGAGCAGCGATAGATCTTGCTAAAATGAATATTGAGGTTATTATAGTTGAGAAAAACGAGTTTGGTGGATTTGTAAGACAAGTATATGCAACTTATCCAGCTGGAGAAAAAGGAATAAATATTACTGAAAAATTAAATCAAAAAATTCATCATTTGAAAGATAAAATTAAGATTTTTTCAAATTCCGAAGTATCCGAAGTTTCTGGGTATATCGGTAACTTTAATATTCAAGTTACGTCTAATAAAAGAATCTTGCTTGAAACCATGGTAGGAGCTATTATTGTTGCAACAGGATTCAATTCATATGAACCTAAAGAAGGTGAATATGGTTATAAAGAAAATGATAATATAATCACATTATCAGAATTTATGGAGTTGTTACAACAAAACGAATATAAAACCGAATTGGTATTCAAGGATAAAAAAATTGGAAACATCGGTTTCATCTATTGTGTGGGATCTAGACAAAAGAATATGGATGAAGATATTCTAGTAAACGCGTATTGTTCAAGGTATTGTTGTAACGCTACAATATACGCAGCGCTTATGGCTCAAAAAAAATTTCCAAATATACAAACATACCATTTTTATGATGATATCAGATCCTATGGAAAACAAGAACAAAATTACCTTGATCTTAGAAAGAATGGCGCAATTTTCCTCAAATTTGATCAAGAAAATAAGCCAGATATTACATTCTCGAACGATAAGATAAAAATATCCTTAAAGGATATTCTTACAGCTGGAGAAAATATTGCAGTTCCTGTTGATCTTCTAGTTCTTGTTACAGGAATGGAAGCAAGAGAAAATACAAAAATAGAAGAAATGATCAAAATTCCTAAAGGATTAGATAAGTTCTATAAAGAATCTCACCCCAAATTAGATCCAGTTCAAGTAGCTGGAAGAATAGGAGTACTAATTGCAGGAACTTGTCAAGCTCCAAGAGATATTGCAGAAACACTAATCTCTTCTTCAGCTACAGCAGCAAAAGCGGCCAGTATTGTTTTGAAAGGTGAATTAATGCTTGAACCAGCTGTAGCCTTTGTTAATCCCCATTTATGCAATCTAAGTAAAATGTGTATTCCTGAATGTCCTACAGATGCTATTGAAATAAAGGAAAATAAAGCCTGGGTTAATGAAGCCCTATGTGTTGGATGCGGTATTTGTACTGCTGTTTGTCCAACAGAGGCTATCCAGATAAAAACTCTAACAACACATCAGATCAGAGATATGATCAAAGCGCTAGTGGGGAACTAATGTAAGGAGATAATAGCATGAATCAAGTGTTGGCTGAAAAAAATAACAAGAAGAAAAAACAATTAACTGCTAAAATTTACAAAGAACAAACTGGTGTTAAAATGAGTCAGGAACTACGAGAGAGAAACAAAGAAAACAACAGGATCAAGAAAGCGATTTTTGGAGTACTTCAAAAAGGATCAAAAACAGTTCCTGAAATTTCTGATGATACAGGAATTCCTTCGCACCAGGTTTTATGGCATATTGCTACATACTTAAGATATAGACTTGTTGAGCCGCTTGAAAAAACGGATGAAGGTTACTGGATATATGAATTAATCCAAAAGGAGAAATAAAGTTGGTCTACCAAATTGTTAATCCTCAAGTATTTGCTCAAATTAAGAAATTAGGAGCTTTCGATGTTTCAGCGTGTATGAGTTGTGGTTTGTGTACTGTATCCTGTCCTTTATCTTTAACTGGAAATGAATTTCCAAGAAAATTGATAAGATATGCTACTCTTGGTTTGGATCATAAACTATTATCACATCCTGAACCTTGGCTATGTTATTATTGTGGTGATTGTTCTAAGACGTGTCCTGCCAATGCTGAACCAGGTGAGTTTATGATGGCGACACGTCGATACCTTACATCAAGATATGACTGGACTGGACTATCTAAAAGGTTTTATTTATCTAAAAAATGGGAATTTGGTGCTCTTATAACGTTATCATTATTTTTTCTATTAATTTTTGTCATAGCAAACGTTACAGGGATTAGTACTATGAAAGCAGATAATGTTTCGATTGATAGTTTTGCTCCAGTTGAGTTGATACATTTAGCTGATTTATTACTGGGAGCAACTTTAGCCATCCTTTTATTATCAAATGCGTTTAGAATGTATTATTATATCATAATAAAAGATAACAGCGTTAAAGTGCCATTTAAACTCTTTATTACTGAAATTAAAGCCTATTTCTTTTTTGCAATTAGTGCTTTAACTCAGTATAGATGGAGTAGCTGTGATAACAAGTTTCGTTGGATAAAACATCTATTCTTAGTAACTGGTTATGTCACAATATTTACATTAGTTATGGTTTTTATAGATATTTTTCAAGTAGATGACAGCAGATGGGATCCAAGTTCTATCCTTGGTTATTATGGGGCAGTAGCACTTTTATTTGTAACGTTTGAATCAATGTGGAGCCGTTATAGAAAGAAAGAAGAAGTTCATAAATTTTCGCATACTTCAGACTGGATTTTTTTGATATTACTCTTTTTAACGTCAATAACTGGTATCATGCTTCATGCATTACGAATTATGAACTTAGCTTACCCTAGTTATATTTTATATGTTATTCATATAATGATTGCTGGTCCCATGTTGATTGTAGAGGTACCATTTGGTAAATGGTCTCATATGCTTTATAGACCACTTGCAGTTTATCTTTCAACAGTTAAAGCAAAAGCAAAAATCCTAGTATAGGGATGAACTGTTGTAGAGGTTGCTGAATCTTTTTTTTATTTTGTTTATAATGTAGCATAATTAGGTTGGAATGATTTTGTCAAAAAAAAACTCCATCTGTTCTTTTCTATTTATAATTGAATATGAATCGAAAGGTTTTTAACCCAATATTATTAACGCAGTGTGAATTTATGCCAGTATCGATAATATAATGATAGAAGGACATATCGGCGATAAAAAAAATATCTAAATCTGAATACGGAAAAAAGATAGAAAAATTATAGTAGAAATTAATCCGATACTTGATTGTAAAGGTCTTTCATGTCCTATGCCTATTATGAATCTCAATAGTGAAATCAAGTAACTTTATATGGGACAAGTGCTGGAAATGCTCAGAACTGATCCTTGTTAAAAGGGAGACGTACCTCTCTGTTGTAAAAGAAAGGATCACGGGCTTCTAGAAGTCTCACAAAGAGGTGATATCTACAAACTTATTATCCAAAGCAATAAATGAGAAAGTTTATTGGAATGGAGAATAGATCCGTATAAAATTGAATGTAAAATTATAATGAGATAGAAAAATTAGGAATGTTGTTACTCGATCAGAGGATGTATCCATGAAGCATTTCGATTGTAGTTTAAGTAGTCCAATTTATGATTTATTATCAAATAGAACCCGATTAGAAATTTTAAGGATGATTGCTTGTGAAAAGAATTATGGAAGCCGTATTGCTTCAATATTACGGATTTCACCCCCAGCAGTTCATAGACATCTAAAAATCCTTTCGCAAACCTTTACGGATACAGATATAGAAGAATATTCTTTTCTTAGACCCTCTTATCGTACAAGCGAAAGTTTTTCAGGATATAAAGGCGCGGAAGCGACAATGTATGAAGTAGGTGCAAAACTCTATTTAGCTTTTGCGATTTATCCGAATTTTGTTCATTCTCATGCTTATGTTATGCCTATCCAAGGCGTGAAAAAAGAAGAATTTACTATTAATAAAGAATCCATAAAAGAATCTGATGAAAATGGGCCTATTGATGAAGAAGAACGGAATGATACAACCCTTAGAAAGAAATTCACAGAAATATATTCAGAGATTCAAAGAAAAAATGAAAAAATTAATCAATTAGAAAAAGAAATTATTAAAATATTTGAAGAGAAAGATCAGTTAATGAAAGAGCTTGATATCGCAATATTAGAGAAAAGCGAACTTGATTTCGATGAAAGAGTTAGTATGCGTTCTTTAGCATGCCAAGGTCCGAGTTGTTATCCTGATCTTCCAGAAATACTTAAGCAAGATGAAGAGGTTGTTAAAAAGATTTTACGAAATCTTAAAGCTGACCACTGGTTTAAATTTCCAGATGGTAGTGATATTGAATTAGATCTATTTTAAGCTAAAGGATTTTTTAACTCTGTGCTCATTATTTGAATGGACATGAAAATGAATTTGGTTGGAATAACATTTTTGACACTGATCATTAGTCTCTATTTCTTCCGATAATGTTTGAATATAGCCACATTCTTCGCAATGCAAGAAATCTTTAGGATTTGCAATCCTGATAGCTAATCCTAATAGTAGCGCTTTAGCGATTTTTTTCCGAACAGATTCTAAATGCCTTGATATTGTGGATTGACTAATATTCATTTTTGCTGCTGCGTCCCTTTGTGTTTTTCCTTCAAGATCAGTTAATCTGATCGCTTCTAATTCTTCAATAGTAATGTTTACTTCCTCAGTTATATTCTGTAGTGGAACACCACGAGGTTTGAAATAGTATTGGGATGGTTCACAACGAACTATTCGGGGATTTCTATTACGAGGAATGATTATCTTCTCCAAAAATGCGATTAAGTAATATATAATATATTTAAAAAAGCGGATATTTATTTATTTAAGTATTATGAATTATAATTCATAATATTGTTTGAGACTATCTTACACAAAAAAATTCTTTTATTTATTTTGACATCCTCATTAATCTATTTTTATTTAACTGTCATTTAACAGTGAAAATGAAATATATTCCTAACTTTTTTATTGTTAGATTTAATAGCTGCTTTGCCCTTAATTCTCAAAACCCAGTATAATTCATTCAAGTATGATTTATTACTGCATCCATTTAATGAAATTGAAGTATTAAAAGAATAGTTCCTATACCTAGAGTCATCATAAAGAATTGCCCAAATTCCACCCAGAATCCAGAACTTTTATGTAACTCTGGGTACAAATCGGTTAGAGCGATATACAAAAAGCTTGCAGCTGAAATCCCCATAATATATGGAATCGCAACATTGACAATATCTAGAGTATAATAAGTTAAAATTGCAGTTGGAACTGTAGTTAAGCTAGATACAGTATTAAGAATTAATGCTTTTCTTTTTGAGTATTTATCATGTATTAGAATCGCAAAATCACCTGCTTCTTGAGGTATTTCATGTGCGATTACAGATATTGTAGTAATTATCCCAACAGGAATGGAAATCAAGAAACCTACAGCAATAGTAGCTCCATCAATGGCGTTATGGAAAGCATCACCAATGATAATCATTGTTCCCACGGTTCCATGCATTTCGCACTCCGTTTCATGACAGTGTCGCCAAATTATTAGTTTTTCAAGAAGAAAAAAGAAAATAATACCTAGTAATATAGTGAAGAGAATCGTTGTAGGATTGGAATATTCAAATGCGTGAGGTATTAATCCTAATAATGCTGTCGTTATTAATGTTCCACTAGCGTAAGATAGTAAGCACGGGATAATGATTTTTTGTTTTCTCTCCTGAATTAGAAGAAAAATACTTGCCGTAATGATAGCTCCTACACTCCCAATTAAGCAAAATCCTATTATCCAAAGAATAATCATTATTTTGACCTCAAACGAGCTTTACCTTTTTCCTTAGAATTATCTTAATCAAGTACCAAAACCTTCTTTCAAATCCTAATCCGACTGTTGGGGTTAAGCCTATTCTAAGTGTATCAATTCTCGAATTTTTAACCATATATCGGTAAGAAGAACTTCTAAACCATTAACTTTATATTCAATAACTGTTTTCCTATTAGTCATTGCCTTAAAGATCTCCAAATTATATGGAAGCTCCCCTAGAATAGATATCTTTTCATTTTCGCAAAAATTAATGATATTGGACCGCTGTGTCCTATTAATTGTGGATTTATTAATAATTATTGCTAAAGGTAATTTAAAAAATCGAATAAGTCCTATAATTCTTTTCATATCGTGAACGGCAGTTTTTGTGGGTTCAACTACAATGATAACCAATTTTGCGTTTGTTAAAGCGGCAATTACAGGACATCCAATTCCTGGACTCCCATCAACAATAATTAATTTTTTCTTCAGTTGGTTAGCTTTAATATGGCTCTTCTGAATAACCTCACTAACTAATTTTCCAGAATTTTCAGCTCCAATTTTTAATCGTGCATGCACCATTGGACCAAACCGTGTTTCAGCTTCATATATTTCCCCACACAACTGTATTTCCATTGATATTGCCTCTTCAGGACATATCCAGGCACATGCACCACAACCTTCACAACTTGAGTGATTAATCTCATAATTAATCGAAATTGCATCGAAACGACATAAATCAAGACATTTCCCACAATTAATACATCTATCCTGATTTTTTATGGCAAGTTTGCCGCTAAAAAATTGTTCTGATGATAAATTCTTAGGATTAAGAAGTAAATGCAAATTTGGAGCATCTACATCACAATCTGCCATTAAAGATGTTGGACTTGATAATTGCGCTAATGCAGAAGAAATCGTAGTCTTTCCAGTTCCTCCTTTTCCTGAAAGTACTGTAATTTGTTCTAATACACTTTTTGCCATTATATATTCTCCATGATCATCTGATGAAGCTTCATAAACATAAAGTCATATTTGTTCACTGGTCCAACAAGAGGGAGCCCATTTGAATATAAATTTAGGATTTCGTTATCATGTGGAATCTCTAATAATAATTTGTTGGATTTTTTCTCTGTTATCCGTTTTATTCTATTATCACCGACATCAGAACGATTATTCACTATTCCAAAGGGTATTTTCATTTCTTTAACCAAATGAATTGCGATTAAAAGATCATGCTCTCCCGCAGGAGTTGGTTCCGTTACTAAAATTACAAAATCTGTATTTCTGAGACCTTCAATAACGGGGCACGCTGAACCAGGTGGTAAATCAAGAATTATATAATCGTACTTCTCTCTAAATGTAATTCTTTTTAGTTCCTTAATGATAGGAGTAGCTAAAGCCTCACCTACATTTAATTTCCCCTCATATAAGACTAAACCGTCTTTTTGGCCTTTAGATCTCTTAATAACACCTAAATTGTAGGATATTTCTTTTATTGCTTTCTCAGGACAGGCTGTAGAACATAATCCACAGCTATGACACAATTTTTCGAATGTTAAGACTTGATTCGGTAATACTGCTAATGCATTAAACTCACAAAGTTCAGCACAGAGACCACAATGCGTACAGAGATCTTCGTCTATCTTAGGTTTTAATAAATTAACGTCCTTATAATAGATTAAGTTATGCTGTAGAAAGTGATTGTCGTTAGGTTCTTCAACGTCAAGATCAAATAATGCTACTGTATGTGATTTAGAAAGATAGAGTGCTAAATTGACCGCAATTGTAGTTTTTCCTGTTCCCCCCTTACCACTAGCAACACCAATGATCGTATGGTTTGCCTCCTAATGGTGATGGCCGTAACTGTTCCCATGATCTTTACTCCGATATTTATGTTGTTGACAAGCATCTTTATCAGTTGCCATTCTTAATTTATTGCGATTGAACTGTTTAATTGCCTCTTCGACTGTACCTTGAACCCCTACGTATACTTCGATTCCAAAATTTTCAAATAATTGAATTGCTCGCCTACCAACGCCACCACAAAGCATAATTTGGACATTATGTTCACTTAAAAGCTCTGCAGGTAATTTTGTACCTCCCATATGAGAGGAAGTATTCTTTACAATTTCAACTTCCTTAGTGCTATCATCGTATATCGTGTAAACAGGAACACGACCAAAATGGTAACCAACTTGATCTTCAAGTCCACCTATTGTTTCAGAAGGTATACAGTATCTCATTTTATAATCACAACTATATTAAGAATTTCTACGACTTAAACCACGACCTCTACCACGACCCCTACCAGATCCTAATCCTGAAGCTATAACCATCTCCATTAATTTCCCTTCCAGAAAGGCCTTTATATTCTGTTCTAGAGTTCCGTTAACACCGGTATAAATTGTAACACCAGCTCCTTTTAGCACATCCCAAGCATTTGGCCCCAATCGTGGTGCTATAACTACATCGATCTGTTGATCAATCAAAGATTGTGCTGCTTGTATTCCTGCACCTCCAGAAGCGTTTTGAGCTGTATTTGTAAATGATTTTACTACTTCTTGATTAGTTGATTCAATAATGACGAAATTCGAACATCGCCCAAAAACACTTGCAAAAGGCTGGGATATATCTGTTCCTTCAGCAGGTAGTGCAATTTTCATTTTATTTACCTCTTCTAATATTACTGTTGATTTATTTCTTTTTTTGATTAAATAAGTCTAATAAAAGAAATGAATCATTATTCATATAAACGTTATGCATCATTATTCATTTTATAGAAAAACCAGATAATTGCTCATTTAGTTTGCTTTTCCCCCTTGAAGAATTCAAATACAATTCCCATTAGCTAAAAACGAACTCATGACAAAGGAAATAATTTTCCATATTGAATAAGGCATAAAAAAAAATTGCAGAGAAAATTCACTAGTTCCTCGTCATTAGGAAATAATGGGTTTATGTACAAATAGCGATAATCCATCGCCATTTGTGACAACCACATTTTTATGGTTGTTCTATCTGGGTATTAGTGTTAATTTATTCTATATGGTCGAAAAAATTGTACATTAAACCAAAGAGTATTTCTGGGAGAATTTCCTCTAAAAATTAACTGATTTTACATCTAGCTACACAATGGATTTAATTATAGAATTATTGTGCTAGGTTTATATCAAGAAAGGTTGCTGCTGAATTAGACTTATAACGCTTTTTAAGCTAACTTTTTCGTTAACCACTGGTAAAATAATTTAATAATTAAAAGAAATCATATTTCTTACTCTAAGACCTTATTGAATTATTAATTACAAGTATAAGCAAAAATTATCTTAGATAATCCACATAAAAAAACCTATACGAATAAGGTGAACTGAAAAAATAAAAGCAATTTTCATCTTATCTTCCTAGGTTTTAATAAAGATCGTTTAAGGACAATAACTTCAGGAGACTAAATAATGAAAGAAACAACCAGAGATATAAGTATAGTACTATGTGGAGCTGCAGGACAAGGAATTGCTACTGTTGAAACATTACTTACCACAATTTTGAAGAAATCTGGACTCAATGTCTTTAGTACACAGGAATTTATGTCACGAGTGAGAGGAGGTACTAATTCAACAACAATTAGAGTCTCTTCTAATCGTGTTCGATCTTATTGTGATAAGATTGATTTTTTAATCCCTTTAACAAAGGACGCAGTTTCTCATGTAGAAAACCGATTGTCCTCTAAAAGTTGTATAATAGGAGATAAGAGTTTATTTACAAAACATCCTATTGAAGGGGGTACAATCATTGATATTTCATTTGAGAAAATCGCTGAAGATGTTGGAAATAAATTATACTCAAATAGTGTTGCAGTAGGAGTTTTAGCAGGGTTACTTCAATCAAAAAGCTCAATTATTGCAGAGATTTTTTCCATACATTTCAGTAAAAAGGGATCAGATGTTATAAACAAAAATATTGAGGCTGCAGATCGGGGATGTGAGCTAATCAAGGAAATAATTAGTAAATACAATACAGAACACCATCTAATTAATATATCTAAAGATAGTGCTCTTACTAAAGAATTACTTCTTTCTGGGAGAGATGCAATTAGTATTGGTGCCATTGCAGGAGGATGTAATTATGTAACTTTTTACCCAATGGCACCATCTACAGGAATTGGCACGTTTCTAGCTCAAAACTCATTACGATTTGGTATTATTAGTGATCAAAGTGAAGATGAGCTTTCAGTAATAAACAAGAGCTTTGGAGCTTGGTACTCTGGTGCACGAGCTTTGATTACTACATCAGGAGGGGGTTTCGCCTTGATGACCGAAGCATTATCATTAGCGGGTATAACTGAAATGCCTCTTGTAATCAATCTAGGTCAACGGCCTGGACCCGCAACTGGTATGCCAACACGAACAGAACAGGGTGATTTAGAGCTTGCTCTTTATGCTGGGCATGGTAATTTTCCTCGCATTCTTTTGGCACCTGGAACCATCAAAGAAGCCTTTTTATTAACTCAAAAAGCTTTCAATCTTGCTGCTAAATACCAGGTACCTGTAATCATACTTACAGATCATTATTTAGTCAATAGCATGTATAATTTACCCTCGTTGGATTATGAGAAATTAACTGTAGAAAAACATATAGTAGAAACTGAAGAGAATTATAAACGATATAAACTTACAGAATCAGGAATTTCTCCTAGAGGTGTTCCAGGGTATGGAAAAGGATTTATAAGAGTTGATAGTCATACACACACTCCTGAAGGTTATATAACTGAGTCAGCAGAATTTCGTACTAAAATGGTAGAGAAAAGATTAAAGAAACTTAAATTAATTACTCAAGACGCGATTCCTCCGAAACTTGTTGGGGATGAGGACTATGATACACTAATTGTAGGTTGGGGTTCAACGTTTCATTGTATAGAAGAAGCAATACTGGAACTAAATGAGGAAGGAAAAAAGATTGGTTTTTTACACTTCTCTCAAGTGTTTCCAATCCATAAAAATACAAGTAAATACCTTAATAAAGCCAAAATATCTATCATTATCGAAAACAATCCGACATCTCAATTTGGAAAATTGATTAAACTTGAATTTGGTTTCATTTTTGGCCACCACATTCTTAAATATAGTGGATTTCCATTTTCAGAGGAAGAAATAATAAAAAAGCTTAGAGAATTAATAGAGGTGTTGTAAATGAATTCTAATTCTGTTAATATTTGGGATATTGAGAATAAACCTCATTGGTGCCCTGGATGCGGTAATTTTGGTTCTTTACGAATTCTTAAAGAAGCATTAATTGAACTGAATATTTCTCCTCACAATTCGGTTATTGTTACAGGTATTGGTCAAGCGGGAAAAACTAGTCATTTCATCAATGGGAACATGATAAATGGATTACATGGAAGATATTTATCAAATGCCATTGGGGTTAAGGCTGCAAACCCTGATTTAACTGTTATAGCTCTTAGTGGAGATGGTTGTACATATTCTGAAGGTGGGAACCATTTTCTACACACAATCCGATATAATCCTGATATTGTAAATATTGTTCATAATAATGCTGTATATGGATTGACAAAAGGTCAAGCTTCCCCTACAACAAATTACGGTTTTGTTACGGGAGCTCAGACATTTGGAGTATTCAATGAACCTTTTAATCCCATTGCTATTGCTATTGCTCAAAATGCATCTTTTGTAGCTCGCACTTTCGTAGGTCATGCAGATAAAACCAAGGAAATTATTAAACAGGCAATTAAACATAAAGGATACAGCTTGATTGATATGTTTAACCCTTGTGTAAGTTTTAATAGAATCAATACTTATAAATGGTATAGAGAAAATACATACTATCTCGAAGAGGATTATAGTCCGAATGATCAAAAACTAGCAATAATTCGTGCTTTAGAAAAGCGAAAACTACCTCTTGGCATTTTTTACATTAATCAAAGACCCGTATACCATGAAAATACAAGAGTCTACGAAAAGAATAAGAAACCATTATATAAGAGAGAACTAGATTTAGACGCTTTAACAGAATTAATCAATAGTTTCAGATGATTGTATTTCATTCTAAATTATTTTTCATATAACTGGTGAATTTAATGTCTAGTGAATTTCTAACATTAGAAAAAGTAAGAAATCGTGCTAAAGAAAAGTTAAAACAAGTATGTATGGTTTATAAAGACTGTGATGGTGGGCCTACAAGGTTTTGCCAAGGCCAACATTACGGACGTCCATTGGGATTTGGAGGAATCGGTAGTGGCGCTTCTTTTCATAACAATTGGCTTGCTCTTAGACGTATTAAGCTTAAAATGAAATTAATCTCTAAGAATTTTGAGCCTGATACCTCAATACAGCTTTTTGGAAAAAATTTAACAATGCCTGTAATGGCAGCAAGTGTTTCAGGAGTTAATAGTTTTGGAGGAGATAGTGTGATCACAGAATCAGAGTTTTGTAATTCGGTTATAAATGGATGTAAAGACGCAGGTACGCTCGGATGGCGAGGAGATACTTATACATATAATGTTGAAGAAAATAGTTTTGGATTGAATGCCATTGAGTCAGCAGGAGGGTGGGGTATAAAGATTGTCAAGCCTAGATCTCAAGAAGAAATAAAGAAGTTCTTTAAAAAGGCTGAAAAAGTAGGAGCTGTAGCTGTTGGAGTCGATACTGATGGTTGTGGATCTTATATGATGAACAAACATAATAAACCAGTTTTTCGGAAAACTCCTGAAGATATTCAAGAATTAGTAGCGTCAACAAATCTTCCTGTAATAATAAAGGGTATCATGTGCAAAGAGGATGCTGTAGATGCTATTGAAGCTGGAGCTTCTGCAATAGTGGTTTCTAATCATGGAGGACGTGTACTTGATCATACTCCAGGCACAGCTGATGTACTTCCTTCCATTGTGAATGCAGTAAGGAATAAGGATGCTTTCATTTTCGTAGATGGAGGAGTGAGAACAGGTTATGATGTAATCAAGATGCTTGCCCTTGGAGCGGACGGAGTTTTAGTTGGCCGAGATATAGTTCGTGCAGCGGTTGGAGGAGGTAGTGAAGGTGTAAAATTACAGATGAACTATTTCCAACAAACATTAGCAAAAGCTATGAAGATGACTGGATGTTCCTCACTTAAAGAAATTACTTTAGATTTATTAGATGAATATTAATAGAAATTAGGCTTGCTTTAATCTTTGAATGGTTCTATATAGATGATATATAACTTTACGTATAGATTGATGTATTATTTCCAATTAGTGTTCAGGATTACGATTCTATGCTCTACTGAATTTTTATATTCATACTCGTTGCTAAGCTTTATATTTTAATTACATTTTTAATTCGCTCATCAAAATGGAGTCTGAGCTTTTTGGAAGTAAAAGTATTTGATGCTATAATTGTGGGTGGAGGCCTTTCAGGTTTAAGAACTGGATTGGAATTATCAAAAAAATGGAATATTGCCTTGATAAGTAAAGTAGTTCCAGTTCGGAGTCATTCAGGAGCAGCACAGGGAGGTATCAACGCTGCATTGGGAAATCATCCTGATGGTAAAAACGACACACCTGAAAAACATGCTTTTGATACCATCAAAGGAAGTGATTATTTAGCTGATCAAGATGTTGTAATGTTCATGTGTAAGGAAGCTCCAAAAATTGTTGTTGAACTTGAATCAATGGGAGCACCGTTTTCCAGACTTGAAAATGGAAAAATTGCACAGAGACCTTTTGGAGGAGCTGCTTTTCCCCGAACATGTTACGCTGCTGATAGAACTGGTCATGCTTTACTTCATACGCTATTTGAGCAATGTATTCGAAATGAAGTAAAATTCTTTGATGAATATTTCTTGATAGATTTAATAACTATAGAAAATCGTGTAACAGGTCTCATAACATTGAACATTGCGTCTGGTAATTTGGAAATTTTTAGAACACCATACGTAATCCTTGCTACTGGAGGTTTCGGAAGAATCTATAAAGCGAGTACAAATGCATTAATCTGTACAGGTGATGGAGTTGGTGCAGCGTTTAGAGCTGGTGTTCCAATGCAAGATTGTGAATTTGTACAATTTCATCCAACCTGTTTGTATGGTTCGGACATTTTAATGAGTGAAGGAGCACGAGGAGAAGGTGGTCTTCTCTTTAACAATAAAAATGAGCGTTTTATGATAGATGTAGCACCTAAAGCTAAAGAGCTCGCTCCACGAGATATAGTAGCAAGAGCAATAACCATTGAGATAAATGAAGGACGTGGGTTTAACGATGCATATGTACATTTAGATTTGACTCATTTGGGTGCAGAACGTATTAAAGAACGTTTACCTGGTATCCGAGATATAGCTATTGATTTTGCAGGAGTCGATTCAATTGACAGGCCTATTCCCGTACATGCAGGACATCATTATAGTATGGGAGGTATTGCAACTAAATATGATGGTGATTTTTGTGAAACACCTCTTAATGGATTATGGGCTATTGGCGAAAATGCCTGTTTATCTGTACACGGAGCTAATCGATTAGGTGGGAATAGCTTACTTGAAACAGTAGTTTTTGGACGATATGTTGGACGAAAACTCTTAGAACGTGAAAAACCTACTCCCTTAAATGAAAAGGCAATAGAAAAAGCAGAAAAAACCTCATTCGATCAGATTGTGACTCTTTTTGAGAAATGGGAATCAAATTCAGGTAAAAAACCAGCTAAAATTCGACAAATAATGGGTGAAACACTTAACCGAAATGTTTTCGTCTTTCGGACTGAATCTGAACTTCAACAAGCTATTAATGATCTTAGAAAACTCCAAAAAGAATTTGAAAATGTTTCAGTGCCAAATATTACAATTAAGGAGAATAGAAGATTTAATTTCGGACTTATTCGTACATTAGAACTAAGAAATTTAATAGACATAGCAGAAGTGACGGCTTTTGCAGCTCATTGGAGAAAAGAGAGTCGAGGCGCCCATTATCGCACAGATTATCCTACACGTAATGATGATGAATATTTAGTACACTCAATGGTAATTAGAAATGAAGAAGGAACTTTAGAGATGCAAACAAAACCAGTAAAGTTAGGGATATTTGAACCTAAGCCAAGAGAGTACTGAGGTGTTGAAGTTGAATAAAACACAGAAATTCTTAATTTATAGAAAAAACTTGGAAGACGATAAACCCCATTATGAACGATTTGAAATTCCTTTAAACCCTAGTATGAGCGTATTAGAAGCATTATTTTTTATTCAAGATCATATAGATCCTAGCCTTGCTTTTAGATACGCCTGTAGAGGAGCAATCTGTGGATCTTGTGGTATAACGATTGATAAGTTCCCGCAACTCGCATGTAAAACGCAAGTCTTGAATGTGAAATCTACTAAAAAACCTCCGAAACTTCCTGAATTATCATTTGGAGGAATAAATCCTAATTGGAATGAAGAAACAGAGATTTTAATTGAACCTCTTCCAAACATGAATGTGATTAAGGATCTTGTGGTAGATATGGAGCCATTTTGGAATTTTTATAGTGAAATTCAACCGTTTTTTACTCGGAAATATAATGATATCCAACCAGAGTCCTTACAAAACCCAACCGAAGCCCGATCGATCGAACATCTCGTATATTGTATATTATGTGGAATTTGTTGGACTTGTCCAGTGAATGCCAAGAACATGCAATATATTGGCCCAGCTGCTTTAGCAAAAGCTTACCGTTTCATAGCAGACACACGATTGAATGAAGAACAAAGATCTATAACTGTAAATAAAGTTTCAGGTAAGAATGCAGTTCTAGCTTGCGAAAAATATTATGTATGTAATCGTGTATGTCCGAAAAATGTCCGTCCTGGTACTGCTATAAAAGAAATAAGAGAAAACTGGCTTTTGGAGTGAGATTTATTTTCTGGAGGAAGTAACATATGTTTGAATTTAGAATCGAATTTGATAGTCTTGGTGAGGTCAAAGTACCTAAAGAACGGTATTGGGGGTCTCAAACTCAACGATCTATTGAAAATTTTCCTTTCGAGTCATCAGGTAAACTTAAATTTCCCTGTGAATTTATTCATGCCTTAGGAATAGTCAAATATGCCTGTGCTGAAGCTAACAAAAAGCTTGGTTTAGTCTCAGAAAACATTGCCGATCTAATCTTAAAAGCTGCAAAAGAAGTAATTGACGGGAAGTTTGTTGATGAATTCCCCTTGGTTATCTGGCAAACTGGTAGTGGAACTCAAACAAACATGAATATTAATGAAGTAATTGCTAATCGAGCAATTGAGCTAGCTGGAGGTGAAATTGGCTCGAAAATTCCAGTTCATCCTAATGACCATGTGAATAAATGTCAATCTTCTAATGACGTAATTCCTTCAGCAATGCACATATCAGCTGTTAATCAAATTGTATATAGACTTATTCCAGCTTTAAAAAACTTATTTAAAGCTCTAACTGAAAAACAAGATGAATATAAAGATATTGTTAAAACAGGCAGAACACATCTTCAAGATGCCACACCTGTAACCTTAGGCCAAGAATTTTCGGGATATGCCACCCAAATAAAGAAAGATATTACTCGTTTAGAAAATTCATTATCAAATTTATATGAACTTGCGCTTGGAGGAACAGCGGTTGGGACAGGAATAAATTCTCATCCAGATTTTGCCGAATTAGTTGCAAATTATATAGCTGATTTTACAGGATTACCATTTATCACTAGTTCGAATAAATTTGAAGGTATAGCGGCTCATGATGCTATAGTTGAAGTCAGTGGAGTTCTTAGAGTTATAGCAGTAAGTATGATGAAAATAGCCAACGATATCCGTTGGATGGGGTCAGGTCCTCGAAATGGGATTGGAGAGCTTTTATTGCCAATCAATGAACCAGGATCTTCGATCATGCCAGGAAAGGTTAATCCTACTCAAGCTGAATCTGTAACACAAGTTGTAGCACAAGTAATTGGGAATGATGTAACCATAGGATTTGCAGGATCACAAGGGAACTTTGAGCTTAATGTTTTTAAACCAGTGATGATATATTCTTTATTACAATCCATTAATATCTTAACTGATGCATCTAAGAACTTTACAAATCTTTGTATTAAGGGAATAAAGGTAAATTACGAACGGATAAGGGAAGGATTAGAGAATAATCTCATGCTTGCGACAAAATTAAGTCCAATCATTGGGTATGAAGAAGCAGCGAAAATAGCTCTTGAAGCTAATGAAACTGGAAAAACAATAAAGGAAGTTATTCTTGAAAAAAAAATACTAAAAAAAGAGGAAATTGATAAAATTCTTGACCCTTCAAAAATGATTTCTCCGTAATATAATATAGTCATGATTTTAGAAAATCCAACGAAAAAAAGAGCTAAATCTTTTAAAAGAGAATTCTTATTAGGTTGAAGTATGAAATCTATTACTGCAGAAGTTATTAAGAAGGCGAAAATAAAAACGGATCTTGGTTTGGGAGAGTGTTTAGTTTATAAATTAGATAGTCTAGGAATAGATGTCGATAAAATTCCATTTTCGATTCGTGTGCTTCTAGAAAATGTACTTAGGAACTATGATGGTAAGATCATTACTGAAATTGACATCAGTAGCATTGCAAACTGGCCTACAGGTATTAACGATATTACAATTCCGTACTTACCAAGTAGAGTTTTACTTCAAGATTTAACAGGGATTCCCTTAATAGTTGATATGGCAGCAATCCGAGATGCCGTTCATGAACACAACGGAGATGCATCTCAAATAAATCCGATAAATCCTGTAGATCTTGTTATCGACCACTCAGTGCAAGTCGATTATTATGGGGTTCACAATTCAATGGAATTAAATCTTGCAAAAGAGTATGAACGAAACAGAGAGCGATATTTAGTCATAAAATGGATGCAAAACTCATTTAAAAACACTAGGGTTGTACCAACGGGATCTGGTATATGTCATCAGGTGAATTTAGAGTATTTAGCTAAAACTATTGATTTTAGACAATTTGATGGTAATGATACACCTACAGCTTTTCCTGATACATGTGTTGGAACTGATTCACACACCCCTATGGTGAATGGGGTGAGTGTGGTAGGATTTGGTGTCGGAGGTATAGAGGCGGAAGCTGTGATGCTCGGACAACCATACTTCATGCCATTACCAGAAGTTATTGGAATTAAATTGGCTGGAAGACTTCCTGATGGTTCCACTGCGACTGATATCGTATTGAAAGTGACTAATATTTTACGTGAATATGGTGTTGTAGGTAAATTTGTCGAATTCTTTGGTCCAGGACTTAAAAATCTATCTGTTCCTGATCGAGCAATGATAGCGAATATGACTCCTGAGCATGGGTGTACAATAACTTTTTTCCCAATAGATAATCAAACAATAGAATACCTCAAATTCACAGGAAGAGAACCAAAGCATGTTAAATTTGTAGAAAAATATGCAAAACTGAATAAAATGTTTAGAACGGACGATATGATGGACCCTGATTTTTGTGATGTTATTGAAATTAATCTTAATGAGATTAAACCTTCAGTAGCAGGACCATTGAACCCAGATGAGCATGTATTAATTGAAAATCTTCCTAATCGGATAAACAAATTTATGGATGACCATTTTAAAAGTAAAAAAAGAGAAAAATTAACAATAGAATTTAATTTAAGCGATAAGAGAGTAAAACTTACAGAGGGAGATTTAGCAATTGCTGCAATTACTAGTTGCACTAATACTTCAAATCCCACTGTCCTCGTAGGAGCAGGATTATTAGCAAGAAATGCAGTGAAAAAAGGACTAAGAGTGAATCCTACGATTAAAACAAGTTTAGCACCAGGTTCAAAGGTTGTTACTGATTATCTAGATAAAACGGGATTAACTCCTTATTTGGAATCCTTAGGATTCATGTTGGTTGGTTATGGATGCACAACATGTATCGGTAATTCAGGACCTTTAAGAAAAGAAATATCTAAGGCAATAATCGATAATGATTTGTATGTTACCTCTATTTCTAGTGGTAATAGAAATTTCAGTGGAAGAATACACAATCTTACCCGTGGTAACTTCCTAGCCTCTCCAATGTTGGTAATAGCTTATGCACTTGCTGGAACAATGAACATAGATATTACTAGAGATCCTATAGGTTATGATCCAAACGGAGAAGCAGTATTTTTGAAAGATATCTGGCCATCTCTGAATGAAATTAATGAAAATATTGCTAAAGGTATAAAGCTTGAGATGTTCAAGAAACAATACGCTGAAGACATAATAACATTAGGGGATCCAAATTGGCAAAAGCTTGAAGCACCAATAACTATATTGTTTGAATGGGATCCTAATTCAACTTATATTCGTAAACCTCCGTATTTCTCTAAAAAATTTTTTTCAAAAGATCCGAAACCTCCAGAAGATATCAAAGGAGCTAATGTACTGGTTGTTGGTGGCGAAAAGGTTAGTACAGATCATATTAGTCCTGCAGGTGCCATCGCGAAAGAGTCTCCAGCCGCGAAATACCTTGAAGAACAGAACGAACAAATTTTTAATACATATGGCTCCCGACGAGGTAATCATGAAGTCATGATAAGAGGTACTTTCGCAAATGTCCGTTTTAAGAACCAACTTACACCAGGCAAAGAAGGGTGGTATACTAAATATATTCCTGCAGATGAAATTACGAGTATCTATGAGGCAGCAATAACTTATGAAGTGGAAAATATACCGATAATAATATTAGGATCAGCGTTATATGGTGTTGGTAGTTCTCGTGACTGGGCTGCAAAAGGACCAGCGCTACTAGGTGTAAAAGCAGTTTTAGCTCAGAGTTTTGAAAGGATTCACAGAAGTAATCTGATTGGAATGGGAGTCTTACCATTAGAATATGATGGATGGAAAGAATTAAGCCTAGATGGGACAGAAACGTTTGATATTATTGGTTTAAGTGAAGGACTTAAGCCAAAACAGGTTTTGAAAGTCATTGCTTATAGAAAAAATGGCCAAAAAGTCGAATTCCGAGCAATCTCAAGATTAGATGCTCCTATTGAGATTGAATATTACCGTTATGGAGGTATTCTCCAATATCTAGTTGCTAACTTCTTAAAATAACCTTTTTTACCAATAATTAGGCAACTAGATGCGGAACTAGGTGTAATAAATACAATAGAAATTCGTGAATTTTTAAATTATCACAAGTAATCAATGTATTTTAAAACTTCTAATATTTATTTTTAAGAGAAGAATTAACAGCTTATAGATTGATTAAAGAAAAAATAATAAATCTTCAAGCAGTTAGTTTTCCTAAGAAGTCTTTAACCTTAATTGTGTGCATCTTGAAACCTGCGCTAAAGTCAAGACCCATACTTAATCCTAATAATTCAGGATATACAAATACAGGTAAATTGGTTTTCTCGAACTTTCTAGCCATCAAGCGTTGGCCAACATCGAATTGGATATAGCAAGTTGGACAAATCGTAACAAGGGCGTCAGCACCAGCCAATTCAGCGCCAGCTATTTTTTCATGAGCCATGGATACTGCTATATCTTGATCCACACCTCTAGTTCCCGCTCCACAACATGCAAGTTTATTTAAATAGGAAACTGAAGTGGCTCCTAAAGCTTCTACCAATTCATCTAATTTTATTGGCCTTTCTGGATTGTCGGTTTGTAAAATCTCTGGTGGTTTCAGAAAGTGGCAACCAGAGTGAGTCGCGATTTTTAATCCTGAAAGGGGTTTTTTAACTTTTGCAGCAATCTTATCAATTCCGACTTCGTTATAAAGAACCTCTGCGAAGTGCTTAACTTGTATTGTTCCCTTGTATTCACGTCCTATTTCTGATAAATGATTGTTTACATTGTTTTTAAGTTTATTATCATTCTTTAAATGGACATTTACTATTTTTAATGTTTCAAAGCAACCACTACAAGCAGTTAGTATGTCAAGATTCTGTTCCTCAGCTAAACAAAGATTTCGAGCTGCTAGTGTATGCCATGCAACACTATCAAAAGACTGAACTCCACCTGGATCAGGACAACAGGCAAAAGCAAGATCAACAAAATCAATTCCAAATTCAGGTAAAGTCGTTCTTATAGCTGTTTCGACAAAAGGAACCCTGTATGGTATTGTACACCCCATAAAAAGAGCATATTTTGTCATTATGGTTCCTCCTTTATATTTGCTAGTTGATTTATACGATCTATCACACCAGTTACTTCAAGAAGCTTTTGAACTTCATCATGATCTACTTTGGGTAATTCTGGCAATCCTAAAGTCTCTCTTTTCTTCAAAATAGATTGGGAAATAGCTGCGGTGGTTCCTGTATCTATAATTGCTTTAATTTCTGCAATAATACCTGGAGGAACATTATTCATCTTTACCGCAAGGTTTTTAATTTCGGTTATAACATGTCCTATATCAATGCCCTGAGGGCATCGAACTGAACAAGTATAACATGTCGTACAGTACCATATTTGCTGTTCATCAATTACTTCCTCAGTATAATCCCCTAGAAGTAATTTTTCCATAATTCTTCTGGGATTAAACTGTGTATTTTGCTTAAAGACTGGACATCCGCCAGCACATGTACCACACTGATAGCACAGCTTTATAACATTGAAAAGTTCTTTAAATTCTTCTAGTACTTCGCTTGATTCTGTCATTTGTCCTCACACTTTTCTTTTGACTTTACAACGCTTTTTACTAAACTTTACTCAATATAATTACCGTAAGACTTTTTGCATACGTCCTAATTTCTAACTATTAAAATGTATATGTAACTTTTTAAACAATTTGTAGGGATTTGTACGAGAGAAGTGTTTTTGCAAACTTAATAAATTGATAAACGAGGGAATTGAAATTAAAATATTAGTGCTTGGGATTGGTAACGAGTTAGCGGGAGATGATATTATTGGAATAAAAGTAGTTCGGGAAGTCGAAGAAATCGGTCCTTCTGAGATTGATTACAAACAAATTTCCACAGGTGGACTCCAGGTTCTAGAATCTATTTTAGGATACGATAAGGTTCTTATTGTTGATAGTATTGAAACTAATTCACCTAACAAACGTATCTTAAAATTAAATTCGAATGATTTTAGTAAGGCGACTTTTTTAGCCTCACCTCACGATGTTAACTTTCCTACGGCCCTAGAAATTGGCAGGAAGACTTCACCTGAATTAATGCCGGAAGTTATACGGATAATTGGAATCGAAATTCCAGTTCAAGAAAATATTTCGGATCAAGTCTCAGAAGAGACAATGGCAAAAATTCCTATACTAAAAAAAATGATTCTTGAAGAGATAAATCAATTCCTAAGAGAAAGGTTGAAAAAAAAAGGAGAAGAAGTTAGGACCAGTTAGAGCTTGCCAATATTTTGTGATTTTCTCCAAATAATGTTATTGTTTACATCACGGATAGTTACTTCTAGAGGCATTCGACCGGGTAATGAATGAGTAGCACACGCAAAACATGGGTCATAAGCTCGAAATGCCATTTCTACCATGTTTAGCATGCCTTCTTTGACATCGGGGCCCTTTACGAATTGTTGTGCTGCTTTCCTAATAGAAATACAGATAGGAGCATTGTTATGACAAGTTGCTACCATAAGGTTAATGCCATCTTTCAAAAGAACACCTTTCTTATCAGTCTTATAATGATGAATCAGAGTTCCTCTTGGTGCTTCCACCACTCCAACACCTTCATCCGGTTCATTTGGTATAGCACGAATATCGGTAGACGTAATTTGAGGATCTCTAACTAATTCAAGAAGACGTTCACTAGCATATAATTGTTCGATTACTCTAGCCCAATGATTTGCGAGAGTATGATGAGCCGGTTTACCTAACACTTCCATCATTTTCTTATATTCTTCGTTGGCCAATGGAGTGGCCATTCCATTAGCAGCATTTAACCGTGCTAAAGGTGCAACACGATAAATTCCCGAGTCTTCACCTTCAACTAAACCTTTCCAACCTACATTCTTTAGGTAAACTGCTTTAAGATAGGAATAAGGAAGGGGTCGCTCTTCAACATAATCTAAATACTTATCAGTGTCAAACTTCGCATATTCTCTTCCATTAGGGTCGACTACTCGGATTTGTCCATCATAGAAATTCACATGATTATTTGAATCGACAAGTCCCATATAGTAGCTTTTCATGTAATAGCCTGGATCTAGGACTAGTGATTTATTGTCTTCGTTCCCTAAAACGACATCATTAAATATTTTGATAGTAAACTTTGAAAATTCAAGAGTAGATACTGCCATCTCTTCTATTTTAGAACGTTCTTCTTCTGATATTGGTTTCATCATCCCACCTGGAACACCAGCACAAGGTAGCACAGCATCGGCAGCAATTATTGCTTGTATTTGCTGAGCATAGGAACGATGTTTTATCACTTCAGCTCCAATTTCAAGTCCGACTGCATCTACAACACCTAAAATATTTCTTTTTGCAGGAGGAGCAGTAGGACCTACTACGAAATCTGGTCCACCTAGCGCGTAGAAATGGGCAATGTGTGAGTGAATCATATGTGCGCTATAATATAATTCTCGGAGTTTTTTGGCTGGTTCAGGAGGATCAACGTTAAATACATTATCTAATGCCTTCGAGGAAGCCATATGGTGTGCTCCTGGACAAACTCCACAAATACGAGTAGTTATTCTAGGCATTTCCTCAACTAATCTTCCTTCGCAAAAGGTTTCAAAACCTCTTAGTTCGGGTACTTGAAAATATGCGTTAGCAACGTTTCCTGCATCATCTAGGAAAATATGAATTTTTCCATGACCCTCCAAACGTGTAATGGGATCGATTACAACACTTTTGTAATTTTCAGACATTTTACTTTTTCCTCCTTAACAAAACTGATTTTCCAGCCGTAAATTCATAAAATGTTCCAGCAAGATCTGGGATCTCTTCTATAATCTGTTCCATTTTTGTTTCATCCTTTTCCTCGATAATAGAACCTAAAACGCTTATCATTTTAGCACCAATATCGGTAATCTTAGGAGCAGGACCAAAACAACCACGACAAGGATAATTCGTTTTTATACACCGTGCTTCGCAACCTGCCCTCGTAGCAGGTCCTAAGCAGATAATTCCTTGTTCTAATAAACATTTTTCGAAATCTATGTTCATAACTTCCCAAGTTCTCTTGAATTCTTTAACTGAATGCTTTTCTGGTTTTTCTCGTGGACATTCCTTACACAGAGCAAATTCTTCTGCAATAACTGATCCTTTTGGGGGAAGTTCTCCAGTTAAAAATGCTGTTACTCCAGCTAATATCCATTTTTTAGGGGGAGGACATCCAGGAAGGTAATAATCCACTGGAACTACCTGATCAAGAGGGTAAACAGCTTCAAGAAAATCTGGAATTGTAAGTTCTCCTTCTTTTGCATTATATGAAGTTTGGGGGTGAATATTTTCAGGATTAGTAGTACTAGGAGTAGTATTGTAGACACGTTCAAAGATTGCATCTTTAGATTTAAAGTTGGCAAGAGATGGGGCTCCACCACAGTGCGCACACGCTCCAAATGCCACGAGGAACTTTGATTTTTGCCGTAGAAGCTTTGCTACGTGTACTGCTTCAGAATTCCTTATACCTCCATTGAAAAATGTAACATCGATATGATTATCTGGAAAGGCTTCAACATCATGATATTTTGTATCTACAGCAACAGGCCAAAAAAGAATGTCCGCCTTTGCAGCAACATCGAGTACAGCCTCATCCAAATCTAATACTGCTATTTCACAACCCCCACATGAGGCTGCCCAGTAAAAGGCTATTTTTGCTTTTTCTTCACTCATTATAATCACCGTTACACTGTTATTTCAAATTCTTTCTCCTTAAGATGTTTATCCCAATTTAGAGGCCCTAATTTTCTTATGGTTTCTGTAAATTCTTCAAGAGTTCGCTGATACTTATTTGCTTCTGAGGCTGATATCCATTCGATACGAACTCTTTCTGGTTCGATGCCGAATTCTTTCAATACTTTTTGTAATATCTTAGTTCTCTTAAAGGCACTATAATTCCCTTCATCATAATGACAGTCTCCGAGGTGACAGCCACCTATTAGAACTCCGTCTGCTCCTTTGGTAAACGCGTCATAAATGAAGCTTGGGTCAACACGGCCTGAACATGGAACACGAATTCCAATAACATTTGCTGAAACTGGAATACGAGACGTCCCTGCTAAATCAGCGGCAGCATGTGTGCACCACCGACAGTAAAAACCTATAATAGTTGGATTAAAACCGTTTGTTTCTTCTGAACTCATTTTCATCACCCTATCAATTTAGCTGTCTCAATTATCCCTTCTATTTCAGATTTAATTGCTTCATCGGAATAAAATGCTTGATGAATAGCACTAGAGGGACATATAGAAGGACATAGACCACATCCTTT
>JBHLKP010000030.1:0-28308 GCA_048886525.1 Candidatus Hodarchaeota archaeon
ATCGATATGGAGCAGGAGCTATAATTGCTGCTAGAGCATTTCCCTTTATGTCTTTTGACCCCATATCATATGCTTCGGGATTTTTAAAAATAAAATTCCGAACTTACTTTATAGCTACATTGATAGGTTCAATAACTCGCTGTGTCTTTTATGCTTGGTTAGGTTCGACCTTAAATCCTGGAGATATCCAAAATTTCATAGATAATCCAGCTACATTAAATGCATTCATTAAAAATTATTCAACCCAATTTAACTTAGTGCTAACTATTATTATTCTTGTTTTGGGAGTTGCCTATTTGTTTTACCAGTTTATCCTGATGCCATATTTAAAAAAGAAATATGTTGAGCTCAAAGAGCTAGAAAATTAAGAAACCTAAAGAGGTTCTTGAAAAGATTATTCCTATCTATAGTTTAATGATTATATTTGAGTTTTCATTAGAGATTTCTATTTTTTTTTTCATTCAGTATATAAATGAGAATAACCATGAAGATTCAGATGTTAGTTTAGTTCATGAAGATTTATATCAGATTAAAAGATGAGAAACTTAGAGTATTTTTGAAGTGCTACTATGGATTTGCATGAATCGATAAAACAATCACGTTCAAAGCTCGATGATGATCACAATATTGAGGAATGGATGACTCTAGCGCACTTTCCTGACGATTCACGAGTAAATTTAACTCCTCGGGGCCGTCGCTTTATATTTCAAAAAGGAGTAGTTCTAAAAAGCCTAGAATCTGTTGTTAGTCGTGCTCAATGGTCTAGATATCGCTCTAATCCCGAAATGTCAGTCCCAGTATCAACTATACGTCTTCTAACATCAGATAAAAGGGAGTTATTCATGACTTCTTTCACTGTTACTACTATCGGGAATAAAAAGATCCAACTTCCAATTAAATTACCAATAAGAATCAAAAATAATTCTCTGGCGAAATTATTAGCCTTACTTACATTATCAAAGAACGTATTTACTACTGGTACTTTTCAAACAGATAGTAGGGCTAAAGTAGAAGCTTTTATTGAGACTTTTGATTCAATCTTTGACGTTAATCTTTCTCCTGAAGATGAAATTGCCTCTAATCAACGTGGATATTACGTTAAAATCCCAGTACAATTATGTATGGCATTGGTAAAAGTATTTACAGGAGAATATAAAGCTAGCTTCCCTCAGATCATTCGTTCAGTTGCTAAATTAAAAAATGAACAAGATATTTTAGAATTTGTTACTATGTGGCTTCAATTTTCGCGACTTTATCGGTTTAAAGCTAATCAAGAGAACTTGTTCATGTTTAGATATAACGATGAAACAAGAGAATTAGTTAAATTGTTTGACATAATAGGTGTCCAATATGAAACAGGGTCGATTATTGATAGTGGAAATTTTGTACCTGTATATCGTATTCCAAATATTGCAGATAATGAAGAGATTTTGGGTACACCTTCGATTGTCTCACGTTTAAGAGGTAAAATTCAAAACCAAGAGGCACGAATAAAGGAATTAGAAACTATAAAGGATGAATTGGAAGGAAAAATTGGACTAGCTACACCTTTCGATGAACGTCTTGTCGATGAGCTCAAAGAGAAAATAGTGGAATTTGAAAGAATACTTCTTCAAACAAAACATGAGAATGAAAGGTTAAAACGATTACTAAGAGAAAGCGGTACATTATCTTCAGTACAGACAATTCTCCTTGAAAATAATGTAGAACCATCTGTGACTGATGATATTACCCAGTTAAGAGAAGAAGTTAATTTATTGAAAGAACGGATATCAATGTTTAGCCAAACACGTCCTCCAGCTCCGAAATTAAGTTATAAAGTCACTCAAGAAATTTCAATGAGCACAACTGACCAGCAACCGTCTTTTGGTATGGATATTGATCTTCGCCCACTTATTAAAACATTCTTAGCTAATCCAGATAATTGGGTATTATTCATTCTAGGTTCCAATCAGACACTCACTAAAGAGCAAATAATGAAAATTTTGGGAATATCTGTCGAAAAACGGATGGATCTTCAAAAGCTTCTAAATGATTATGTGAATAAACGGATTTTAAAGATTGAAATTTCTCCAGAGGGAGAAGAAATTTACCAAATAGATAGATGGCAACATTCTGATCTAATTGGTAGCTATACTACAACATTATTAGGTAATAAAGAACTTGTACCACTAAAGATTCGTCAAATCGTTCGAAATGTGTTACACTAAGAGTTTACATTGATTAAAGATCATCAATGACTTTCAAAGCCTGCAATAATTCCTCTTTTTCTGAAGATTCTTTGGATATAATTTTTCTTTCTTCTTGTCTAATCTCCAAACTTTGTACTGCTTCTTGATTAGCTTGAGAAGAAGTAGAAGAGGTGATATGATTAGTGTCTTCTTCTAATCGAGACAATGAGGGAATTTTTAGCTCTGGTTTTTGAGTGAGCTCTTTCCTCAAACTTGATATTTCTTCCTGGAGAAGCTCAATTTTTTTGCTCTGTTCTCGAAGTTGGTCTCCTAATAATCGCGCAACTCGAGACAGCATCTCAATTTTTTTGGCATTCTCTTCAATTGTTGGCATTATTCTCAAATTCAAGTTAAGTGGTTTAAATAATTTATATCTAATTATAAAAAGGACTATTTTTTCGATAATTAAATATTTGGAAAGTTTACCTAAAAGTATTAATTATATTCAATTAGTAAAATTGATGTTCTCATCTTTAAAGATAAAAATATATGGTTTGTATATATTTTGATTTTCATACTAGTGATTAAATAACAAATTATAATTATTATTAAAACGTTGTACAGAAATTAAAAATAAAAAATGGTGTGATTATGACTCCAGAATTGAGGGAGTTCCTTTCAGGATCTCAATTAAAAGAGTTGGGAAAAAAAACAATGAAATTGGAAAGAAATAAACTTAAACCGCTTCCAAACAATAAAACAAGGATTGACAAATCTAAATCTGTTAATATGCAAGTCGAATCAAAACAGAATACAATAACCAATCATAATCAGCTGAAAGAAGAACATGATTATTTTTTATTGAGTACTGTGTATGATGCCCCTTCTAATGGGGCTGGAATAAAACTTCTTGACGTAAAGAATAAAAAATTAGTATATATCACTGATCCATATGGGCACGAACCCTATTGTTATAGTCGTGAAGCGATTACTGATATAAAGGGAGTTAATTTTCCTAAGGGAGTAGTAAAGAGTATTAAGGAAGTCAAAAAGATTGATCTTTTAAATGATAAGGAGATTTATCTTACACAAATAATAACTCCTACTCCAAGTGAAGTTCCAAGAGTGAGGAATACATTAGAAGAAACTGCAAAAAAAAGAGCAATTATTGGGGAAACTTGGGAGTCTCGTATTAAGTATCATCGAAATTGGATTTATGATGTGCAATTAGTACCAGGCCGGAAATATTGGTGGGATCGTGAACTGAAGAAATTTTTACCATCTCAAAGTAGAAGTTCAGGAATGAGTTTACCCAATAAAGTTATTTCAGATTTAGCGAAATATAAAGATTTAAGTGAGGTTTTTCACAACGATTTCACTCAAGAAATACCTGAAATGCCTATTATGGCTTGTGATATAGAAACAGAATATGAAAAGGGACAAATTCCTCAAGCAACTGATCCTAAGTTTCGAATTATTTGTATTTGCTTTTCAGATAATCTGGATAACGAAATTGCATTAATCTTAGAAAGGAATGGCATAGAAAAAGGAGTTCAACCAAAGGAATTATCAGCTAATATCAAAGTTGAAAGATTCACTTCCGAAGAAGCACTGTTAACTAGAGCTTTCGGGATATTAAAGGGATATCCGATTGTAGTAACATTCAATGGTGATAACTTTGATTTTCCATATCTTCATGAGCGTGCACGACGCTTGAGAATGCATCATCTTAGCCCTATTAAGTGGAATCGTCGTGACAATAGCTGTAATCTTGGAAAAACAAGTATACATTTAGATCTTTATCGTTTTTATCATAATGTGGCAATTAAAACGTATGCATTTGGAAATAAATATAAAGAGGAAAATCTAGATGCAATAGCTCACGCTTTACTGGGTAAAAGAAAGGTGCAATTGGATAAGGAGATAGCAGAACTATCGGAATGGGAATTAATTTATTACTGTTCAAATGATAGTAAGATAACTTTGAATTTGTTATTATTTGATAATCGTACGCCATTAAATCTCATTTTCATTCTCTCACGAATTTCAAGAACCCCGATTGACGATTTAGTACGAACTAGTGTTTCTAACTGGGTTCGAAGCCTATTCTACTCGGAACACCGGAGACGAAATTATCTTATTCCAAATCCAGAGGATATTCAATGGTCAAAAGGAACTCAAGCGAGTTCTCAAGCTATAATTAAAGGGAAAAAATACAAAGGAGCAACGGTAATTGATCCTGTCCCAGGAATTCACTTCAATGTGGCAGTTTTAGATTTTGCATCATTATATCCTTCAATTATTGGTACTTTCAACCTAAGTTATGAAACCATTCTATGTAATCATGAAGAATGCAAGACGAAGATTGTTCCTCAAACAAATTATTGGGTTTGTACTAAAAATCGTGGAATAATGGCAGATATTATTGGATTCATTAAAGATATCAGAGTATATTGGCTTAAACCAGAATCGAAAAAAGAATCAAGTAATCAATTTTTGTACCAGATTCTAGAAAGAAGCCTTAAAGTTTTAATTAACGCCTCTTACGGTGTATTAGGTAGCGATAGGTTTCAGTTATACTGCCTTCCAGTTGCTGATTCTACAACAGCCTATGGACGTAACGCTATTGAAAAAACAATTCAGAAATCAGAGAGTTTAGGGATTCAAGTGTTATATGGTGACACAGATTCCGTTTTTCTACTTAATCCTTCAAAAGATCAGGTAAATGATATTATTAAGTGGAGTCAGAAGGAATTAGAAGTGGGATTAGAAATGGAGAAAGTTTATCGCTATGTTGTTCTTTCAGAAAGAAAGAAGAATTATTTTGGGGTTTATCCTGATTCAAGTATAGATGTAAAAGGACTAATGGGAAAAAAAAGAAATACTCCTCCATTCCTGCAAGATGGGTTCAAAAAAGTATTAAAAATCCTTTCTCTAGTGAATACTCTCGAGGAATTTGAAAAAGCAAGAAAAGAAATTAAAAATCTTGTAAGAAATATCTATCAGACACTTGAGAAGAAGGGCTATTCTGCAGAAGATTTAGCTATCACCATGCAATTAACTCAATCATTAGATTCTTATAAGGTGAAATCTCAACATTTCAAAGCAGCAATTCAATTGGAAGAGTATTATCAAAAAAAATATATGGAAACTCATGGTGGTCAGAGACGTAAATCACCATTCATAAAAGCAGGACAGTTAATCCGCTTTATAAAAACTAAAACAGGAAACCGCGTGATTCCCCTTGAATTAATGACTGAATCATCTAATATTGATGTGAAGAGCTATAAATCAATGGTAGACTCCATATTTGATCAATTATTTGGGGCATTAAACATCGAAGTTGAGGAAGTAGCAACAGGCCAGGTAAATTTAATGGAGTTTTTTGGCAATAAATAAGAAGAAAGAAGTCCAAAATCTCAATACTTGGTTTTAGTAAAATTCTAGAGATTTTTATATCCAATTTTAAAAATAGTAAATCCTTCTGTTTGATTTAAATGGGGAAAAAGACGTTGAGCAAGAGGAAATTGAGGACTAGAAACACCAATAGTCATTTTCTGAGGTTGAAGTTTGAAATTTGAATTATTTTTAAGGAATTTATCTATTACAGCCTCATTTTCTAACGGAAGAAGGGAACACGTTGAATATACCAAAGATGATTCAGGATTCTTTTTAAGCAGTGTCGCGACGTTATTCAATAATGAGTATTGCAAATTACTTAACCATTTTACTTGATGACGATCGATTCGCCATTTTGAATCAGGTCGTGAGGAATAGGTCCCTGAACCTGAACAAGGAACATCTAATAAGATTTTATCGAATTTCACCTTGAAACTTATTCCCATTCGGAGGTCTGATAAAAGAGGAAATACATTTTCAAGCTTATACAACTTAATTTTGCTAACCAACTCTTTCATTCTTCTAAAATGATTATCAATAGCAATAATTTTACCCGAATTTCGAATGAATGAACTTAGATGTGTTGTTTTTCCACCAGGAGCAGCACAAGCATCCAACACTATATCTCCCTCTTTTAAATCCAGTATATGCGAAATTAATGCTGATCCTTTATCTTGCATATAATATAATCCTTCATTGAAAGATGGAAGTCGTGGAAGAGGAGTTTTCCAAGAAACAACCTTGAGAACATCAAATAGATCTGAGTCTTCTTCAATTTCAACATTTTCATTAAGTAACTGATCAATAATATTCATTTTAGTATTATTTAGAAGATTTAGTCGTATATAAACTGCTTGATTTTGATTATTCGATTGCAATATCTTAGTTGTTGTTTCTAGACCGTAAAATTTAATGAAATCTCGTACTAACCATGTAGGATGAGAGTATTTAACCGCCAGTTTTTCCTCTGAATCTTTAATTTCTTCAAGGAGGGATTCTAGACTCCAGTTTTTAAGAGAAACGAAATATCTATCTAATAAAGGGCTGATTTTTTCATTCTTAGGAGAATAACGTTGAATGGCTAAAAAAGTAATTTTCCAAGTACTGCCTTCATCTCTAATTGATGAGAGGGTTAAAAGATATGTAATCACTCGTAATAGATTTCGAAAATTACGGGTAAGTTTTTCGTTCAGATGTCGCTGAATATTATTATGGATGATTCGATTTAGAATGCTTTGATGCCTTACAGTTTCAAACACTAAAGCATGAACTCTTGAATAATTATCTGAAGTCACCTGATCCAGAAGGTCTGGTACAATTTTCATTGCATTTCGTAATGAAATTTGATTTTCCTCGTAATAAGAAATAACTGATGCAGCTGTTTTGATAATAGATTCCATATTTTTTAATTCATCTTGAGTATTCAACAGAATGCATCACCCATTAGAAAATTTCTGTTTTATAAGAATCTTTCCATTATAAAAAGTACCCCAAAAGACTTCACCCTCTTTAAATCTTAAAACATCTTCAGAATCAACATAAAAAGTTTCATAACTGTTTACATTCATTATCTGAGCAATTTCTTCCTTCAACTCAAAATTTACTAGCTGAAATTGTTGACATTCTTCTTCGATTTTTTTAGCTCCAGCTTCTACAAACGATTTTATTAACATCTTTTCTTTATTTTTTTTAGTAAAATCCCAATATTCAACTTTTGAGTCCTTAAACTGACAGATCTGAATAGGCCTGTCATTTAGAATAAGCATTTCATCAGGTTCAAATTCTGGAAGAGAAATTAATACAACTGGCTTCCTAGGGTATTCTTTCCATTTAGATTTATCGAAACCTGCAAATTCAGTTGTCACACTGATGATTCCACCATGATCCTTGCTAAATAATCTTCCAATGGAATTTGCTGATGTTTTGGTCTGAAAAAATGCGTCAATACCATTTTTTAGATAGATTATCTTAAAAAGGGGGTTCTTTCCATCAGTTAAAGGAAAATCTTCACTTATTTTTTCAATTTCTAAAGCCCAGTTTTTTAATTCTGATCTAGCCATTTTTTTGGGAGATCTGATTTGTATTTTCGATGAATATGATCCTGATAAACGAACTCGACATTCTGTACATTCTCCCCAGTTGATGTCAATTTTAAAATCTTCAGAAATGGATAACAAAGGTACGAAAGCATCTGGACTAGCAAAAATGGATACAGTTCCAATAATAGCAGATGTGTATCCATTTTCATCATATTCAAACTTTATTTCCTGGATTTCTAATTTTGATGGTTTATAATAGAAGTCCCAATCCTGAACGATTAATGAAGTTATTTTACTACTCAGTTGAAGAGAACCAATATCAATTAAGAAAAAGTTAGTCCAATTCCCCTTTATTGATATCAATTCACACCGTTCACAAATCGTTATTTGTAATATAGCTTTCTGCTTTAAGATGGGATGATTTTGTAAATAGCATTTTTGGCATAATCGTTCAAAGAACGGTTCATCTGAACCGCATATAATGCATTGGGGTTCCAGATAAATTCCTCCATCAACTAAATTGGGGGAAGAGCAATTATTAAAAGATGGGGAATCTTTTTCCCATCATTTGTCTTGAACCAGATTACTGCATCTTCATTGATGACTTTAAACTTTATACCAAGCTCAATAGTGGATCCAAGAGCATTAACGTTCACATAATTCCTCATTAATCGAAGAGCTTCTTCTGCAGAAATTTTTTGGCCTCGATAAAAATCAGTAGGCACTTTCATCTGTGCTTTTTCGCTATAGAGGACTTGATCAAATAATGATTCATCACATAAAGCTAAGACTTCACTCTTATGCCTTCGATGAATCTTGAAGTAAACACATGACTCATTGTTTTTATTATTTAACTGCGACACGGGCGCCACATGCTTCGCAGACCTTGATTAATATTCTCGCCTCTCTTAATAATTTTGTATCAGGTTTTGAACACTCCTCACATAAAACAAACTCCTTCACGTACGCTTCGAGTTCTCGATTAATCATACTACTTGAAAACTTACCCTGTAAGCATAATCGTCCTCTTTCTTCCGTTGCTGAAGTTGCAAACTCCCCTGCTAAATGTTTAGCCAGATGGGATCGATCTGCATTATCTTCTCGATTAATAATTTTGACTATTCGGCTCCAATCAGTAATCCATGTTTTATTCCCTTCTTTGAAAATATCAGCTTTTGGAATTTGGAATCGACTTTTTTCAAATACATGTGCTGGTAGGTTTTCCCGAGCTCGTTTTAGTGTGGCGAGATAATCTTTTTCTGAAGTCAAATTTTGCTACAACCATCTAAGATACTATTTGAACATTGATTTCTTAATGAAAATAAATCAGAAATCAGTTATATAAGTTAATCCTTTATATTTAAATAAGATCCACCACCCCTTTTAACGACTAGTCTATTCACATTAGCGAACAAAAGCTTTTATTATTCGTCAAATGAATTTTTTTTTTATCAAAATTCTGCATTATCTAAGTAAGGTTTTTTTTAATTAACATCATTGACTTTGAATAGTATCTAGGAGCCAACAATGCTACGACGGAAGAAAGAACATCGCCAAATTTTTACTTTAATAAGAAATAGCGATTTAGTTTTAGAAATACTTGATGGGCGGCTTCCGTCTCTTAGCCGTGTTTCATCAATAGAAGAATTCGCAAAAAAGCTAGAAATTCCACTGATTATTGTTTTAAATAAATGTGATTTAGTACCACAAGGTATTTGCGAAAGAAATAAGAGAATAATTAGCCTTGAATATCCTACAGTTTATATTTCTGCTCAAAACCGTCAAGGTACGAAAATTTTGAGACAAAAAATGTTAAGACACTCTTCAAAGAAACAAGAGATCTTAATTTCAATTGTTGGCATTCCAAACACTGGAAAAAGTAGTCTTTTAAACATTCTTAGAGGAAAGCATGTTGCTCATACTGGACAAAAACCAGGAACTACTAGACATTTACAGACCGTGCGTATTTCTAAAAAAATGCTAATATATGATACTCCCGGGGTCATCCCATTTGATCATCCGAAAGAGGAAATGCAAGCGATAATGGGGGCAATCTCAATTGATAATCTTGAAGACCCTCTTAATGTAGCATTTTTTCTTCTAAATCGAATAAAGGCTCATCATATAGAGGGGTTATTAGAACGATATAATCTTCCTTCACAAGACTTGGATAATAGCAAAATTATAGAATCAATTGCTAAGAATAGGGGATTAGTTCTCAAAGGTGGAAAATTAAATATAAATGAAGCATCAAAAGTACTTTTACGAGAATTTACTGCAGGAATTTTTCCCTATTGGGAGGAGCTGGAGTGAAAGAATAATAAGTTTACTAATTACTTCTAAGAAAGGGATTTGTATCTATTGGAAACAAATAAGTATTTTATTACGTACAAGTTTAATAATATAATTACTAAGAATAAATAGAATTTTGTTAATTACTATATAGGGAGAAAATTTAGTGATCTAGTAGTGGTACTTGGATCAAAAAGGATAAGATCTATTATAATAACTGATTCCCTTTGAAATTGTAAAGTATGCAGCATATATGATATAGATGGATGAAACAACTCTTAATCGATAATATACGCCATAATTTAGTATAAAAGGATATATTTACAAATGTTGGAGGAAAAGCGAATAAATGATTTTTCATCAGAGAATAGTAGTAAGAATTAGTTTGAGCATAGATTATTAATAAACTGAGGATTTACGAAAAGACAAGAAAAAATTCCTAGCAATATCTTTTTAAAACTAATAGACGCAGTTAAATAAGAATGAAAGAATTAAATTAAGGTGAAGCAAGTTTTGGCAACGTGGAAAGTTCAGTTTGCTTTAGGAAGAGCGCAGGATGAAGAAATCGAATTGGTTGACGCCGAAACATTGGTTGACTGGGATCCAGAATTTAAAGGGGAACTTATTTCAGGTTTCTTCGACACTAAATATACTTGGCTTAGTAGTTTAAGATCAGTTTCCAGAGACAATATTACTTTTCCTTCAAAGAATTTTTTAATAGTAGTGGGAAGAAAATGGGGGGAATCTAAAACAAAAGCAGTTCCATTAGGAGTACTTTTTGAGTTCACAGAGGGAGATTTACGATTAAGAGCGGTAGGTCCTAAAAGTCTTTCAGAAAAAACAAGTGTTGACGGGGGAAACCAACTTTTAAGTCTTGTTTCTGATCTTTTTGATAAACCTGATTTGTGGAAGACGAAAATAGTAATCCATACAATGCCTAAAAGTGAATGGAAAGTAATAGCTGATATTGTGGGGGAAGAACCTTGGCCTTTACTTGAACAGGGCCGGAATATTATGAAATCAGACCCAAAGAGGGCCATGGAGAATTTTAGCAAAGCATATAAAATATTTGATATTTTGGCTAACGTTAACGGAAAATTCCACGCAGTTTTTGCTCAAGCAGAACTATCTCTAGAAACTAAGAATTTTGATCTCACAAAAAACAGATTGAAGATAGTTTGGGAGTTAGCAAGTCAGTTGGGTGATCCTATGCTTGAAGAAAACGTTCTAACTCTAGAAGGCATTCTCTTATATGAAAATAATCTTTATAAGGAAGCAATTGCGATGTTTGAACAAGCCTTATTACGTAGTAAGAAAGCTAATATCCATAAGGCTGTGGTCAACGCATATTGTAATATCGGAGAATGTTATTATCGAATGGGAAAGATTGATGAGGCTGAGAGAAATTTTGAAAAAGCACGGATTTTAGCTCAAGAAAGAAACGATAAGTACTGGCTTGCAGTATCAGAAATAAACCTATCTAAGGTTCTTGGAGAAAATATAAAACGAGGGGACAGTTCTAGCGCTACTCAAGCCATCTATTACCTTGAGGAATCTGTCCAGCTCTTGGAGCAGCTTGGAGACAAGTTTGGATTAATGATTGCACAGGGTTCATTCGGAATTCTCGAAGCAATGGGTGATAATCTAGAAAAAGCACTCATACATTTTGAAATTGCTTTAGAGAAAGCCCAAAGTTTGAATGATCACATTTACCAAGAATTTTATCTTCAAAAAGTCCATGAAATAAAGAATAGACTAATTGATACTCTTTAGCTTAATTTCTCCCCTATTAATATTACACATTTTTCTCTAAGATAGATGGACGACTCCTAACCTAAAATATCACCAATTTTCTTTGCAGTTTGTTTCATATCTAAGAATATTAACCCAAGTTTAACAGACCGGTTTGCTGAAGCTGTTAAAACAGCTTTAGTACCAGTTTGTACAGAAATCAAATAACCAGCATCACCCTCTACTAATATTCTCGTCATTTCCCCTTTTCCAGTCTCCATTACTGCTCTTTCCCCAAGACTTAATATAGCTGCAGTCATTGCAGCAATTCTTACATCATCCAATCCCTGAGGTAATGTTGGAGGCCAGCACGATATTGGTAATCCTTCTAGTGAGACCACACTAGCAAAATCAATCGCTGGTAGTTTACTTACAAATGCTTCTAAAACCTCCATTATTTCTTTGTGAATTTGGAGATCTGCTTCGCTATCTGGAATGTACATGGTTACACCCCTATTTCTTAATTTTGACGTTTTAATCGGTTTTTAATAGGTGAGGCCGTCTTTAATCTTAAGTTACAAACAACTTAAGAGTATTTTTTGCGTTCATCCTTAAAAACATTGTGAATTCTTATCATTATTAGAAAATAAGATCTAATAACAAATCTCAGTTTAAATAACAAATCTATGGTAAAAATATTACGTGTTATCTAGATATTATAAGAGGGTGAATATCTTCTAAGATAACAGGCTTAGTACCGAACTAACCATAAGAAAAGCGATAACTGAGACAATTAAGCTATTTAGGTTAATAATCATATAGAATTCTAATCTTGAAGTTATGGGTTTTCCTTAAAACTAATCAAATTCGTAGGATTACAATAGAAAATTATTAGATAGATTTAGAAAAGTAATATAAACGGGATGAAAATTATTGAAACAAGAATCAAAAGAAAATTTAAGGATGATTAGGCAAGAATCGCCAGTACTACAAATAGGAAAAAATGGTATTTCTCCATTGCTATTGAAAGAAATTGAGGAACAATTAAAACGAAATGCAATTATTAAAATACGATTTTTGAAAAATGGGCCATATAAAAATCGCTCTCATGCCTTTCACAAGCTTCAACAACAGCTTCCTAATTGGATTGAATTACTCGAAGTGCGTGGGTGGACTGGAATTCTAAAAAACAAAATAAAGGGATAAGGTATTTCTCAAATAC
Source organism: Candidatus Hodarchaeota archaeon (assembly GCA_048886525.1). Lineage (GTDB taxonomy): Archaea > Asgardarchaeota > Heimdallarchaeia > Hodarchaeales > Hodarchaeaceae > Hodarchaeum. The sequence continues at coordinate 12,855 of JBHLKP010000030.1, forward strand.
AATTTTAATTAAGCGATTTGAGCTTCCTTCAAACCATATAACTGAATCATCAGAATTTCTCTTGCTAATGATTGAAATGCTCGTTTGACTCCTATCCCAGTTGTGGCAACAGTCTCATAAATAGGATATTTACTTAAACCTAATTTTTCCACTAATTCCGTTCTTGGTAACGCATCTGGTACATCTCTTTTATTGAGAGTAATCACAAGTGGAATTGTTGTACCTAGTTGATCGTTCAAATGTGATTTTAATTCGTTAAATGATTCAATATTTTCTTGAAGTTGAGATGCACTGGAATCTACCACAAAAATGAAACCATCAACTCCTTGAATAACGATTTTCCGCTGATGTTTATGACGTTCTTGACCAGCTGTTGTATAAACATCAAAAACGACACCAGTAGTAGCTTGCATTGGGACAAAATCAAAAAAAAGGGTACGCCCAGTAGGATCAGCTAATTGTGTGAATTTACCCTTTTCAAGGCCGTCAACTTTGTTATACAACCAAGCAAGAGTTGTAGTTTTTCCACACAGACTTGCTCCATAAAATACTACTTTAAATCTATGACGGCCTTCAGCATCTTTTCGCAAACGGAAATCTCCTTCAAAGACTAGGAGTCTTCTAATTTTTTGAGTAATATATTTAGCTATCAAGGCTAGAACTTTTCAAGTTCTCTTAGTGCTGCTTCTAGCTCATCCTTTTCAAGACTCGAACGTACCTCAGGACTAGTAGTAGGTATGCCTGCCGCTGGTCGTGTGGGTTTACCTACAAGGAATTCATCTAAAATTGAACTAAGTTCTTCATTTGCTTTTCTCATTAATAGTCGAATCATACCAATATTGACTTCTGCATCTGATATAATTGTCAAAATACCACGACCACATGAGCTTGCGAATATTTTTCCTGTATCAAACTCAGATGTAACAATGTCTAACCCACCTATTGTCAAATTTGATCCTTGTTCAGCAGAGGCCATAAATACAGCCGATGCAATTGCTCCAATTCCGTCTACATCGACAGATACATAGCTAAATTTTGATACGTGAGCAATAGTGAGACCAGTTCGATCTACAAGTATTACTTTTTTAATGCCTGGTTCGCTTTTAATGATTTTACTAAGTACAGTGTCAAACCTTCGGGGATCAATCAACCTAGTTTGCTCCTTATTAGAAATTTTCGAAATTTGAGTAAAATAAATTTTATTCTTCTCTTTAAATTCAATATAATAAAGTACATTAATAAATTTAGCTTATTAGATTTTGAAGTCATGAAATCAGTTATCTGATTTTAAACATTAAGGCCATTTCAAAGCGTGAATTATATCTTATACAGAATTAAAAAACATTAAAAAACCAAATTGATTTTAGTTGACAATCAGAGCCATATATATCATGATTATATTCCCAAGAATTATATCAGCAAAATAACCTAGCGTTAAATAAAAAATTCCTGGAGGAGAAGGTTGTATCCAAATATGTTTCTTATTTTCGGCTTTTATTAGTGAGACTAAGTCTTTTTTCCTTTTTATATCAGCTTCAGGAGTATCAAGCCTAGCACGAAACACTATCTTCCATTTTGATTCCTCTATGAATTCCTCTAAAAGATCAAAATGCCAAGGTTTTTGTTCAATTTCCTCTGAAATGTTATTAGTGAGATGAGGATATCCAATAAACAGAATAACAAAACGAACCCATAAAGATTCATTTGGAAGGCGGTATAATTCTGCATTAACTAACTTATTCACAAGATTATAACAGAATATTAAGATAGGAGCAGAAATGGCGAATAAATGGGCGTTAAAAAATGTTCCTAGTATTCTTGGGATGAATTTAATTATAACATCATATTGAGGATCGTTAAAAACTATAATTGGTTGGTTAATTGGAGTAATTATTGCAATTGCTAAAATAGCAATAGCATCTGCTTCTCCCATTAAACCTGAATAGAATATAAATAGCGCAAGAGCAAAACCGAATATTATATTGATTATCCATGCTGTAAAAATCTCAACAGGTGATTCATTAGCTGAAATTTGAAGGAGTAATTGTGTTACATGAATTAATATTCCCCCTACAATCATACAAAACCAGACCCATTCAATAACCTCACGAAATTTAAAATCTTGCCATGAAGCTATGCCCAATAGCAGGAGTGAAAGTCCAAGTAGAAGATAATTCAATTCAGATCCTATCATTTTAAATTAAACTCCTGTATGGTTTATTTATTCTGAATAAGTATTAATTAACAAATTAAATTTCCACTAGAATTCTTCTAAAAAGGCCTTTTTGTTATTTATGGAATTAACGTATATCTTATAGTCTGACTAATAACCTATAATAATAATTGGTGATCTCGAAAACATTCTAAAATCATTGAAAAAGGCGATTATATTAAAGTATGGTGTATTTATATTTACAAAAAGCCACTGTGGCTTAGTTTTTGGTAAGATGGCTTAGAATTATTGCGTCTATCAAACAGAGCATCTCGGTTATAGCGCCTCCTTGGTAACTCAGATCTTAAAAACAGATAGGAGACAGTTAGGAGGATGTCGTGGGTTCAAATCCCACCAGTGGCTCTTTTCAGATAATTAATTGATCAATCACTCTGTTTTTTCATTATTCTTATGTTATTTTCATTCTTCTATATTACTCATTTTTGTCTTAAAAATTAGAAGTTTTTCCAGATTAAGAAACAAAGGAACACCATAACTCAGAAAGAAATCAAAGAGCTTTAAGAAAAAAGTTAAATTAGTATTAATCTTATTTTCATGTCAATTATCAATTAATTATCTTTGATCAAAAAAGCGATATTTGGATAAGGAAGAGGTCATTTTTTGGAGTATAAAGAAATATTTGAGCTATGGAAAGCCCAAAAAGATAGTTCAAAGCTTCTCGAGATTCCGGCTGATTTCTATATCTCGATAGATGGAAAGCTTGCCAAAATTTATGAAAATTCTCAACATCAAGAGTGGCAAGAATTAGTAGAAAAGATTATCGAACGTACAGAATTTCTTAGAAAAGATTTAGCAAAATTACGATTGATTAGAATCGTAAATTCAATAATCTTTAATATTCCGATTGACGAAAAATTACTTACATGGAGTGAGCGTAGAATAATCAAAGATCTTCAAAAATCTATTGAAACCCTTGGTATTTCAGATATTTCAATAAATGATTCACCGAACATTTTTCATACTCAGATTATTTCTCCACTCATGAATCTTTCTGGAGATTCAGAAGCATTAGATAATCAAATTGAGGAGAATAACGATAAAAAACCAACTTCTCTCGAAAATTTAATTATTAGAATGCTTGATAATGTTGAAGCCTTTGTTGGATTAGACAACAAAGAATATGGGCCATTAATAAAAAATGATATAGTTTTCTTACCCGTAGAGAATGCAAAAGTTCTCATCGCCAAAGGTTTGGCTAGGGCAATAGAAACTAGTGAAAAACATAACGATGAGTGAAAAGTATGAAAAGAAAATATTTACCTCAACCTCGATCTCGGTTTCTGAAACTGTCTTGTGAGTGTGGAAATATCCAAGAAATATTTTCTCATGCCACAACTAAAGTTGTATGTCGTGTCTGTGGAAAACAATTGACAGAACCAACTGGTGGAATAGCAAAAATTCTGGGAGAAGTAATAGAGGTTTTAGATCAACAATAGGCGATATTTAATGGAAGAAGTTTTTCCTGAAGTAGGCGAATTAGTGATTGGTGTCTGCACTAAATTAACTGATCATGGGGCATATTTTGAAATTTTCGATTATGAAAAACTTGGATCTGAGGCGGGTTTTGTACATATTTCTGAATTAAGCCGTACATGGGTTAGGAATATTAGGAGTCACATCCGTGAAGGTCAAAGAGCAGTAGCGAAAATTCTCCGAATCGACGCAGCACGCGGAGAAATTGATATGTCCATCCGAAGAGTTTCTGAACCTCAGAGACGTCAAAAGCTTAATGAATTTAAACAAGAAAATCGTGCCCGAGGAATTATTGCAGTTGCTTGTGAAAAAGTTGGTATAGCAACAGAAACGGTGGAAAAAATCCTTCTTAGTGAATTCAGCTCAATTTATGATGTACTCATAACTACAAGGGAAGGAACTACTAAAATATTAACTGATCTGGGCATTTCTGAAGAAATAGCGAAAGAGATTCAGCAATTAGCAATTAAAGAACTAGAACCGCCAATGGTTCAACTAACTGGGATATTTAAGATTACTTGTTATGAGTCTGATGGGGCAGTTCATTTATCTAACTTTTTTAAGTCATATAATAAAAGTTTTGCCAAAAAACATAAGGGATCCAAACTTAATATGCAAATAATCTCCCCACCTGAATATAGATGTGTGATTGAAAGTGTTGATTGGAAAACTGCTGAAAATATATGGAAGAGTATGCAAGATGAAGTAAAGAAATCTTTCCGTTCTTATGATGCAGTATATTCTTTTGAACGAACCTGAAAATTGTGAATAAGTAAGGGATATGAATGCGTTTGCTTAAAAAGTGTAAATGTGATTATACTTTGAATCAAACAAAGAAAATCTGTCCCAAGTGTAATTATCCTATTCGTAGTGCCTATCCCCCTAAATTTTCTCTTAATGATAAATATGCTGATTATCGTCGAAAAATGAAAGAACAAGCAAAACAAAGTGGATTGTTATGACAGAACAATCATCCTTAATAATTCGTCGATTTGAACTAAAAGATATGGATCAGGTAATGGATATTAATAAGCAAACTCTACCAGAAAATTACCCAGAAAGATTCTTTAGGACTATTCACGCTGAATTACCCTCAGCTTTCCTAGTCTGTCAGATAAATAGTAAAATCGTAGGATATACCATGGCTCGTCTAGAAACAGGATTAAGCCACTATTCAATTTTTCATCGCGCAAAAAAGGGGCATACAGTAAGTATTGCTGTTATACCTGCATACAGAAGAAAAAATATTGCTACAAAATTATTAAAAGAATCTATTGCCGCAATGATAACAAATGGGGCTACAGAGCTATTTCTTGAAGTTCGTGTTTCAAATACTGCTGCAGTAAATCTCTATAAAACGCTAGGATATGAAATACTTAAGGAAATTCGCCATTATTATCGTGATCATGAAAGTGCCTATTTGATGGCTAAAAAAGTACCTCGAGAGATGCATTTTGATACATGATCTTCTTTCAGTCATTTGAAATCATTTTCAGTAGCCAATCCCCCGAATGGTGCAATTTGTTTTGGTTGTGACTTTTTTAGAAAAATTTTATTAATTAAAGGAAGCTGTATTACAAAAAAACATCTATAGCTTCAACAATATGCTATCTTTCATCAAACGAAGGAGAATATTATTTATTGGAAAACTAAAACCTTTATTATTAAATGGTTCATGCTTTAATTCCTCCACGGTGTGAATTAATAGTCTCTTAAGTCGTAATTTTGTGAAATATTGATCAATAATGTCTATTATGAATTAAAGTAATCATTACTTTGTGACTTATCTCCCATTAAGGATATATGTGGTCTTTCCGTTTTGATTCGATACAGATTTCCCATATTATAGGATACTTTCATAAAGCTTTAAAAAGATTGAAACCGTTGCTTTCTTGCTTAAGGTAATTTTTTCGAAATTGCAAATTGGTAAGGTTTTACAAATGAAAGAATACTTTTTGAAGGCAAGTACTGCCTTAACTCAGTTGAATAACAGTGTTTCCTCTCAAGCTCGTAGTATTGCAGATATCACGGTGAAACTTTATACAAAATTTGAGGAAATTAGATATGCAAGCGAAAGTATTCCTGATTATATTCTTCATCCGGATCAATCAAAATCAAACCTTAAATCAAGTGGAGAGATAAGGGTTGCTCAACTTCTGGCATCAATTCTTTGTGAACGAATTACAGAACAAGCTGGACAATTTTCTGAAGCATTAGACTTCGGAGATGAAGGTCTAGATCTTCGTGAGGAAATTCGTAAGATACGGGAGCATGTTGACAAATTGAGCGAAGTAATTCAGATACAACAGAAATTAGCCGATGGAGCTCCCGTTTCAACAGAGGGGATAAAAGATTTGCAAAAAAAATATGATGATAGAATAAAACAACTTGAACGCGAATTACTTCGAAAAGAGGGACGTGCTCTTACAGTAACAGCTCTAGATATGACCGAAAAGCCCAAATTATTTGGAAAGGGCAAATTCGAAGATAATTTAGCAGATTTGATATTAGATTACGGAAAGAATCTACGTGCTAGTTCTGGTGGTTATATTTCTCTTGCAAATCTCTATACGTCTTTAAAAAATCAGGTTCCTGATATTAAGTTCTCAATAAAAGATGTTGAAAAGGCGTGTAAGAAGCTAAAGAAGGAATCTATGATCGAAGGTATAACTAAGCAATCAGGTATAAAAATTGTTGAATTCGTTCCTGTAACTCTAGGAAGTGATGCTCGCCGTGTGTTTGATTTAGCTATAAATAAAGGTTATGTAACATTAGAAGAAGTTGTATTAGGAACGAAATGGGATCAACAGAGAGTGGTACGAGTTCTTGAAAGTTTAGTAGAACAAAAAATCGCTAGGAAGGTATCATCTCTTGACACTGGTGATCAGTACTATTTTCCAGGTTTATACGGCGATAATGATTAGTAGGTGAACTTAATGGCAGAAGTAGAAAAATTTGGTGGACTTTTTCGCAGAATTGGGGATACTGTGCACATTGGTACGAAAAAATTTAAGGGAAAAGCCATTTTGAATTCAAATTTCGATATCGACGCGTTAATTTTCAGAATAAAATCTGACAATTACGATAGTTTCAGAAAATACGATGGATTTGTAGTTAAAGATCCTGAAAATGCTATAGTACTTCAATCTGGCTCTTTAGTGGGTGTTGCTGGTAGCGGAATTTATGAATTAGATAATGCAGCTAAACGTCCTGGTGGTGAGATTATCTGGGTTACAAAACGTGAATTCATAATTAAATGGGGTACTCCTGGGATCTATACCTCAGATAATATACTGGTTGGGTGTTATGGCATCTCACGTATGAGAATTGTGAATCCAAGAAATTTTATTATGAACGTTGTGTCTCATAAACAGTACTATACTAGCAAAGAATTAATAAATTGGGTTAAGCAAACTATTGTCGCAGCTGTAAAACATGTGATGTCGAGATATACGGTACCAGAATTATTGAAGGAACGTAGAAGTCTTGAGATACAAACTAGGTCTGAACTTGGGCCTGAAACCTCTAGATGGGGATTAGAATTAGTGGGATTAGATATTGGCGGTTTTAAGGTACCTGAAGAGTATCAAGCACTACTTTCATACGAAATTGAAAAACAAGTTTTAGAGCAGCAAAAGGAACTTGCAGACGAGAGACGTAGTTTAGAAAACATTTCTGATCAAATAAAGAAATATGAAAGAATGGTTGAACAAGCAGATGAAATGTTTCTAAGTGGAAAGCTCAAAGAGGAAAAATACAAGGAAATCTCAGATAAATATGCGAAGAAATTAGCGCAATTGAAAGCTAAATTACCATAAATTAATTGGAATATTATGAACATTAAAAATCTCATAGATTTATTTGTTGAAGTTTTCCACCACATTCGGAACAAAATGTCATTCCTACTATGCTCATTTCATTGAAACAATTCATGCATACACTTGATCCGCAATTAATGCATGTAAATTTTCCTGATTCTGTACGTGAAAGCTCACACACGCTACATGTAAACATTTTCTTATCTAGTGATAATTCTAAAAGTAATTTTCGAATATCAATGCGCCCTTTGATATTACCGTTCAATATGTTTTTCTCTAAAAGTGAAATCGTTTCTTTATCAGTATAACCTGTAATCGAAATAATTTCTTTAATTGGGATATTAGGTTTGTCACTCTGTTCTATAACTTTTGCAATCTTATGGTCCAATTTCAGTTTAGGAATCGAGAAATCGCCCTCTCTTGACCATCCTACTTTCATTGGACCCTTTTGGCAAAAGTAGCATTTTTCTGTGCTTGCTAAATTGAATGAATGAGTATAATTTACATTACAGTGTTTACAATGTCTTGGAAGATCGATGATAAAAGCCGAAATGTTACCACAAAAAGGACATTCGTGTTTACTTCCAGTAGAACGACAATTAGAGCACATAACTCGTCTACAATTTTGACATTCAAAATAAATTGTTGGATTACTATATGAGGATGTATCTATTTGGCAAAAAATATCAAAATCTTTAACTCCTTTGACTAGAAAGGGATCAGCTGTTTCTCCGGCAATAATCCGAAAATGAAGAACTTGCGCGAGTTCAACTATTAAATTTAACAACTCAAGGCTCTCTAAGTTTAAAGTATTGGCCAACCCTTCAACATCGATTCCAGTTTTAAACCAATCTGATAATGCTTCTATTTCAAAATCATCTTGACTTAATGATCCCTTTAAACTATGATTTATCCTTTTTAAGAAGCTAATGAAGTCGCTCCTATCGACATCAAGTCGCATTAACCAGAAATCAATTGGTATTGTGTGATAGACAACGATATCCTTCAATACTTGCTTAATAATATTTATAGTTGGATAAAGAAATTCAAAATTTGAAGAAAAAATGAATTGTATTTCATTTCGATGTTCTTTCAGAAGATCCAGACAGTCTTCTTTTGATAACCTAGTTAATTTGCAAATATCTGAAATTGAAATTTCTGAGTTCAGCAGAAAGCTAGTAGTGATAAAACGTCGTAAACGGTCCATCTTTTTTTTCATATTTTTTGCAGAAGTGAAATCTAGAAAAGTGAAATTATATAATCGCAGTGTTATAGGATCTATATACCCATAAAATTCCCCATCATCCGCTATAAGATCAAGAATGGATTCTAGATGCTCTTCGGTCCAGTATAAACTGTTTAATAAATACTTTAAGTCAAATGAAGTTGATGAGCTTAGAAATTTTTTCAATTCCCTTTTTCCCCCTTGAGGAGTAAAGAATTTACGTTTAATAAGATCAAAAAATCCTTTTACCTCTTGTAAATACTTTTTCAATTGATATTCTAATATATCCCCTGGTAACTTGGTTGCATCAATTAGATCACAGATATCTATTACTCCGATTGATTCTAATTTTTTTGATATATTCTGCCTAAAGAAAATCTCTGGTGTAAATATCTCATCATCAGGACTAACAATGCCATTTAATTCTTTTGAACCTATTTTTTTACGTAAAAATGAAGCTATTATATTGTTATTATCTTGGGGAGTCATATCTCTTAATAAAAGTGGGTGTTTCGTATTTTGAGCCTGTAAAAGCCATTGACTTGTTTTTCTTTTGAACATTTAATTCAAATAATAGCGACTCAGTCTCTTTATTAATAATGTGATTTTAAGTAAATATGAGATTTCGTTTGACTGCCACATCAAATACTAAATCCAATTTTTTTCTATCTTAGCGGAAAAATCATACCAGAGTAGAACATTTTACAAAGTTTTTTAACAAATTTTCTTCAAACAATAAAATTCCTTTTTGCTGCTTTATATTACTAAAATCTAATGAGAACTGATGCATAACCTAACGAATTCTTTATTAAGTAAAAAGAATACCTTATTGATGAAAAAAGGACTTAAATAGTAATATGACAAGTAAATAAATTATCTGTTTAAAGTAAAGGAGACATTTTCGTGGGACAAAATAGTTTTCGATGTGAGAAATGTGGTCATACACCTCGCGATTCTCCAATTTCGGGTATTTGGTATTGTGAAAAATGTGGACACAGAATGAGAATTGCTAGCATTCGTTCTCATAAAGTTCCAACATACTATAAAAAACCGAAGCCAATTAGAACATCCCGAGATCAAGTTTATAGTCAAATGTATAGTAAATTAACTTCTGAAAAATCTCTTGATATTGGTTATAAAGAACCTTATATAAAACCTAATATTGATCCAATAGAACCTAAAAGAAGGGATAAGATTCGCTTATTTTATAAAAAATGATTTTCTCCCAAAAGAAGACTTAACATTGTGTTTTATTCATCTGAAAAAAGGATTTTAACACGAATTTCTTCGTCATCACTTAGAGAACTTAGAGTAATTCGATCGCCGTCATATAGAAGTTTTTCAATAGCTACTTCTCCGGGAAGTAAAGTATTACCACGAAATGCAATATAATCTTTCTTGTTTTTTAACTTAAATTTTTGAATTAAATTGCTAAAAGGAACTTTTTTATCTATTTTTACGTCCAATAGAGGTTTTGATAAGGAATCAGTTTGATTACAGACCAAACAATTCGGATCAGGTGATAGATCGAATGTGGTGATGGTTCCTGCTAATGAGGAATATACTAAAAAAGAAGGAATACGGAATCTTTGGTTCTTGATTAAGTTTTCAAGGACATTACGCTGGTTATCAAGAAGAGAAGATTTTTTCTCAAGAAAAAGAACTTTTACTATTTCTTGAGATTGAATTCCACTTATAACGGCATTTACAGTAATTAAACTTGGAACATGAAAAAGAACTAGCTGTAAAAGTTCTTTTGTGTCAAAGAGCGCAAACTTGTATTTTTTTGCATGTTTATTAGCAAACTTAGTTAGTGCTTGGATGTCTTCAGTAGATGATTCAAGAGGTTCACGATTATGAAGTTCATTAAAATCATAGAAGGCCTTCCATGCACAATGTTCTCTAATTCGGGGCTTACCTACTAATGTACAAGGTTCAGAAAGAACTCGAGTCTCATCAGGAGGAGGTGGATTATCACATGCTAAACATGCAGACTTTCCTAATTTTACATACTGAACTTGACCAAAAAAACCTTCTGTAGCAGAGTCAATAAATGGCTTCCCCAACTCAATCGCTACCGAATTCAAGTATTGTCTTGCTAAGAAGTTATCCACGCATCCAACAATAATATCAGCCTTTTCGAAGGCTAATTGAGGTAGGTTTTGAATCAGGATTGAGTAATCTTCGATTTTGATGCTTGGATTAAGCTCTCGGAGTCTTCTTTTTGCAATTAAAACCTTTTTTTTTCCAATATCTTCCTCCCTAAAAAGCAATTGACGATTTAAGTTTGAATATTCAATAGTATCAGTATCGACTAGAATAAGATGCCCTATCCCCATAAGAGATAAATTCTTACAAACCTCACTACCCGTTCCTCCAACTCCTGCAATTAAAATTCTGCTTTTCTCTATAATTTTCTGATCCCAGATTAGTAATCTTTCCTGTCGGTCATATTTAGAGGAAGGAAGATCTTGGTTCATCGGATAATCCTTCAAATTCTTAAAGTAATCGAAAATGAATGGTAGTTGTTATCCGCCTTTTATTTGATCTGGTACAATCATTAGCAGATCATCTTGTTGAATACCATAATTAGAAAGATTATTTGATGGATTCATCCTTCTTCCTTTGAATAACAAAGCGATTGGGACAACTTCGGGAATATTAAACGCATCCCGAGCCGCATTTATAGCTTGGAAGACAGTACCGTTTGCATTAATGTATTTTTCCCGAATATTTTGATCAGGAGGAAGTTGGGGGTCTTTAAATCGTACTTTAATCATTTTTTCAATGCCAGAATCAGGGGTCTTTTTCGTAGTGGAATTATCCCAGATAACATCTTTTTTTGCCATTAATTATTCACCTAAAATTTGCTAAGCGTAAAACATTCTTTCGATCTCAGAGAGTGTAGTAAGAAGATCAATCCGTCCTTTTGCATAATCTTCTAAAGGTCCACGGATCAGAGGATACTTTGTGAGAACTTCACTTTCAAGTCCAATGGGTAAATTCTTTTTTCTTTTTATAGTGAAATTAACTACTTCACCATTTTGGGCATAAAACTTCACAATTATTTCATTTTTGGTTGCTTTTGCATCATAATTTGAAACAATTTGCCGTACAAGAGGATCCCTTTCTTCTTGAACTAAGGATTGGACTTCATGAACTTGTTCTTTCATCACTTCTGGAAGTGAAACTTCGGCTTTTTGATATATTTCCTCTAATACATCTAATATTGAACTTGAACCTGGAATCCAGTTTTTCATGGATGATAACTCATTAATTTCGCAATCTAGAACTTCTCGAAGCTTATTCGGTCCGTCAACATAAGGTTTATCAGGTAAATCGTCTAATACGATTAATAATGGGAACGCATATTCTTTTACTTGCATCTTTATTCGTATTTTTCCTACTTCCTCTCCAACAAGTTCACCAGGAAAGTTATCAAGAATTTTTTGTGATTCACGAAAGATCAAGTAGTAATTTTCTGCTTCTGTGTCTTCATCGATTTTTTCTGCCTCTGTAGGTGTGATAATAGATCGCTTCAAATAGTTTGTAAGATCACAGTATTCACACTTGACAGGATGATGTAATGTTGGTTTAATGGGAAGGGGAGCTCCACAACCGTTGCATGTGCTTACATCAGTAAGTGTCTCGGACATTTTTTTAGGTCACCCATGAAGTAAGTATATTAAGTTCAAGATAAAACAAATTCCTGACCTTAAAAAGATAGCTCATATTGGCTGGATATTTGCCATTACAAAGCTTATCCTTAAAAATTACATTAGATTAAATATTTTAGAGGTTACTTATTTCACTAAAAACTAAAGAATCTTCATAAATATGGCCATACGAGTTTTTTTCTAAGAAAAAAGAACAGTTTTAGATAGAGAGGATGATAGCATCTTGCAAGACCTTCATTCCCGACGATTAAGAGAAGAATTTAAACGAATGTTGAAAACTTATCCTCCCAAAACCAGTTCGATAAGGTGGATGATATTAAATAACGACCTGCATCATTATAAAGCCACAATATCTGGGAAAAAGGGAACTCCTTATGCAAATGGCAAATGGGAGATTACTATAGACTTACCGCCAGAGTACCCATTCAAACCTCCCATTGTAAATTTCATAACGCCAATCTGGCATCCAAATATTGCTACTGGCAAAACTCAATGGAAATGGGGGAGTAATGTATGTCTCAGTCTTGTCAACTGGAATAATATTGGAAAACTAGGAGGTTGGAAAGAAACAATAACACTCCCGAGTGTATTTGAACATATTGAAATGATGTTGGATGTATATCGTGCTATTGGAGACGAAGATTTTCCTGAATATCTCGTAGACCCCAATGATCCTTTTAATCCAGATGCAGGCAAATCTATGAAAGAAGACTTTGAAGAATATTGGAATACAGCGAAAAATTGGACTTCCAAGCACGCTCTTTAAGTAATTTAAATAGTAAAAAGGGAACAGTTATGAAAGAGGAAAAAGAGTTCACTAAAAAGAAGCAATCGTTCCAAAGTAAGAATTCAAAGCATACTAAGATTTCTCTTTCTCCAAAGATAGAATCTGTCACAATCTTATCCTCATTACTTGTTGAAATAACGAACTATGCTGTAAAATGTATCCCAAGGGAAGCAATAGGTCTTCTTGGGGGGAGAGAAATTCGTCCAAAAGAACTCATAATTGATAGAACTGTACTTGTTTCTGAAGGAGATGAAATATCTGTTTCCTTTTCTGAAGAAGATTTCATCGCATTTGAAAAAATACTTGAGGGAAATTCGTATTGTGTTGGCTGGTGGCATTCTCATCCTGGTTATGGTTTATTTTTATCACAAACAGATATATCGACTCATATTTACTCTTTTCAAATGCACAATAATCAATCTGTGGCATTGGTTATTGAACCCACAAAAATTGACGGAAGTGGTCGTGCTTTATTTCAGTTTTTTCAGGTAAATGGTGAGCAGGGAAAAACACCGTTCACTTATCAGGAAATTGCTAGTTTCATTCAGTAATTATTCTCAGAATTCCTATAGGAATAATCAACTTCTTGCAGTTAGAATTCTTGATGCAAATGATCTTCATTGCCTATTTTTAAAAGAAAATCATTTATAATCTTATTCAAAATTCAAATACGAGGCGCATGTTGCTAATTTTACAATTCCAAAGGATTACCATGGGTAATATCAGTCTTTTTTACTTACAAGGAGTATCTCTTCCTGAACTTCTTCTAACTTTTTTGGGCCCAGGTTTAGTTTTATTCTTTACTTTCTACCTTTTATGGTCTGGAAGACGGAAAAATCATAAAATAATAAAGCTAGCAAGAGAATCATTACTTGAAGTATTTTCAAATGAGTTTGAAGATTTAGTAATAGATCAATTAAGCTCGAATGGAGGAATATTGTTTCCTAAGTATAAAAGATCACCATCACTATCCTTTAGAGATTTTAGGGTAGTTTTTGCTCTTGAAGAAAGACATTTGATGTTGTCAGTTATCATTTCTTTGTTTTCAGGAACGAATGATTATATTGCTCTTGAAGCAAATCCAAAAAAAGGAAAAGTTCCAACGACAATCCAAATCATACCTAGAAAGGAAGAAGGCCAGATTAAGAAGCACCAAGATTTACTATTTGAACTTGATGATGTTGAGCTCGGGGTAAAAAAATTAGAAGATTTTTTTGTTATGAAATCAGGCTCTAAACGAATGGGAACATATTTTCTCGGTGAGAAAAATCTATTAAGAATAATTCACAGTACACGAAATATAATTGTTCGAATATCTATTAATTCTACTGATGATCCCTCGATTCGTGTTTATGCCAGGATTAATCCAGATTTAGACCTTGATAAGCTTTACCATTTATTTATAGGTCTTTGCGAACGTGTGAATGAAGTTTCAGAGAAAAAAGTAATGAAAAAGAAATATTCGTGAATTTATGTTTGCTTTTTCTTTTAAAGCATGTCTAATTTTTCCGTGACTCGTTGTCGAAGCCATTCAAGGCCTTCTTCAACATTAAAACCCGTCTTAGCAGAGGTTGGTACGATCGCATAGGAGTGTGTAGTTACTTTGTGGAGGTTGAGGGAGCGTGCTACTTCACCAGCGGAAGCTGCGTTTTCAAGATCTTGTTTATTGGCTAGAACAAGAATTGGAATGTTTTCTACTTTTTCATTGTTAAGAACATATTTCCATAATTCTGTTTTGGCTTCTTCAAAACGAACCTTATCGGCTGAATCAATAACATAGACAATACCCATGCTACCGGCCATATAACTCTCCCACAATGACTCGCGGAAGGCTTCTTGTCCTCCTATATCCCAAGAAATAAAGCGGACATTGCCAGAACTGAATTCATCTACATTCATTCCTAAAGTTCGAAATGTGCTATTATCGAATTCACCAGAGGTTATCCGTTTGACAATCGTCGTTTTACCTGCGTGATCAAGACCTAACCAAGCGATTTTCACGGTAAGTTTTTCTTTGGCAAACTTGGCACGAAGCTTTGTAAGAAAACTCATTTTGGGCACCTATTTGTTTTTTCTTTTCGTTTTTCTCTGGAATCTATCGCTCATCCATTGCCATGGTTCATCGACGCCTTGTCCTGTAAGAGCTGAGCAGGGGTAAACCGCGAATGTTCTAGGTCTGGCGCTAATTTCTCTTTCTAATCCTAAAGCTTCAATAATTCTTTCTAATGGCATTGCTTCATT
>JBHLKP010000031.1:0-27816 GCA_048886525.1 Candidatus Hodarchaeota archaeon
TAGTAAAAGGTAAATTCAAGAAGAATGGACCAATAAAAGTGTGAAGAAAATATTAAATATAGTTTGACTTCAAAGTTTTTCATTTTTCTTAGTTTACTACAGATTTAAAAAAAAAAGACCTTTGATAAGTTAAGTATAAGATATATTAATTTTCATTTGATTACTCTAGATTCATGAAAGAGTATTTACAACCAACTTTTTTTATCGATTACGACAATGATGGAGTAGGAGAGCTAGCTAAAAAACTATCCAAAGATATGAAAGATAGTACAAAAACAGCTTTAGCTATAAAAATTTTTGATTTTGTACGAGATAACTTTCCCTATACAGTAAAGGCTTTTCAAATAGCAGATCCTTCAGGATATAAAGCTAGTGAAACCCTTAAAGCTGGTAAAGGATTTTGTATGACTAAAAGCATTTTATTGGTGGCCTTACTACGTGCTAATTCTATCCCTGCTCGACTTCACATTGCAGATATGATTAATCATAGAAGCCCCCAACATTTTAGAGATTTAATGGGTGGAAGCGCTTATTTTGTCTATCATACTTATGTGGATGTATATCTAAATGGAACATGGTTTAAAATAACTCCATCCTTTGAAAAAAAATTATGTGAAAAACACAACTATCCACTATGTGTTTTTGATGGAACTAATGATGCAATACTTCAATCTCATGATTTAGAAGGAAATAAATTTGTAGAATATGTGAAGGATCATGGAACATTTGCAGAATTTCCTTTTGATGATATGGTTGAGGCTGTAGTCAACTATTATGGACCAATGATAAATTAAAATGGTCAATTCAATGTTTAAGTAAATCTAGATTGAAAATAGACGCTACTGGTTTCATTTAAGTTTATCATCTCTTAGATTCATAATTAGACCCAATTGTCTATCGTAGATCACTTCTCGGGGTTCTAAATTAAAAACTTGTTTATGACAATTTTCAACACATAATCCGCACCCCAAACAAGCCTCAAAATCCACTTTAGGCCCTGTTTCATTCAACACGATAGCATGTTTATGACAAACCTCTATACATTTTCCACAATTGTCACAAGCACTTAAATTAACCACTTCAGACCTTCTAAATGATGGTAATTGTCCCCAAGTAATTTCTGGTGCCCACCAAGAAGCACAATATTGATCACAATTGCATAAACACGCTACGCGGGGAGGCCACTTCCATAAAATTGTTTGAAAGCAATTCTGATTATTTCTTGATTCAATAATAATTTCTCTTGCTTCTTCTGGATCAACGAAAGTACCAATTTTTGGTTTTCCTTTTAGTTTTGCTTTCCCATCCCAACGACGAGCTTGTTCTGCATCATTGTTTAAGAGTAAGCATTTGTTTAGTTTTGGATGATCTTCATGCGTGGAATGACGACAAGTACAATATGTGAGGTAAATATCTTGACTTATGTCAAGAACATTTAAAGCCTCACCTAAGGAAGCAACAACTTGACCTCCATGAATCCTCTTGGCATATATATCCATAAATTGTTTCTTGGGAAATCCCCATGGCTTGGTTTTTTCAGCAATATTATCGATCGTACCATAAAGGATTCCCATATCAATATTAAAATCCCAAAAACGTTGAAATCTATTTAGGGTTCCAAGACGATGATTTTTAGGCTCTAAATACCATATTTTTCTAGCTGTATGTTCTACGCACCATTTACACATCGCCATCACCGTATAATAAATGATATTAGTATTAATCTGCCTGAATTGTCACAAGTGGACCGAAAATTTCTTCAGCATCATGGATGGCTTCATCAAAATCTCTTACATTACCTTTCCATGAAGCTATCTTATCTGAGAATCTGTTTTCGAATCGGAAAATGAATTTCTGGAGTAATCCATGTAGTTCAGGATCATTTTTATTTGCGAAAATTGCTCCTGAAATTCCAAATTTGCCTTTATCAGATATAATGAAATTCGTACCGTGTCTTACGAGATTTAATCGAGCACCAATCTCCCCAGTAGCTTCCAACATGAACGACCCAACCGCTGATAACGCTCCTGAGATTAGAGGAAGATCAACTTTTAAATCTTGACCTCTTTTAAAATTATAGTTAAAAATCGGCATACCTGCGTCATTTATGACTAGTAATAAAAAGAAGTATAGAGGAGGTGAGGAATCACTTGTCCAGAAAAGAGGTAGACTTGCCAATACAGCCAAAATTATCAATACAAAGACATTGAAGATTAATCGCTGTTCTATACTTAAAAAACTAATATAACCTATGATTATTCCTGAAAAAACCCCAGTTCCAAGTGAAAGAAATCCAAGACTATAATATCTTCCTATAGAATCTCTTGAGGCCAAATCTGCCCATAATGAGGAATCTAACGAAGGATGAATCAAAGCAAACGAGATTCCGATAATAATGGCCGAAAAAAAGAAAGAAAAAGTAATAAATTCAGTCTCTTGAAGTAGGCCAATAATTATTGATGCAAGTACGATTCCATAAGCTGCTATAATAATAGCGGTTTTTCTACCGATTTTATCGGCCAAATAACCCCCAAGTAATATGAATATTCCAGCTCCGAGAATTACACCAGCCCAATATGTTTTATATGCTCCTAATTCTATTCCAAAATAAGTATTGATATCAAAAATCGCTCCAGCTTCAGCTAAACTTCCAATTATCAGTCCAATCATTAAGTAGATGAATAAATGAGTCCAATAGTATACACTAACAGAAGTTCGCCTAATAATTCTTTTAAATTGCGTTGGCCATTCGTCATTGACCCAAAATTCATGGTAACGTATATGAAAATAGAAAAATAAACTTAATATCAATCCAAATACAGAATAAAATGCAAAAGGTACAAAGAAATCCATCCCTAAAATCTGGTTTCCTAAAATAAAGAAGAGAGACAAAATTTCGAAACCTAAAATAGCTATGGAATAGACTCGTCCTCGTTGAGTCCACTTGATTGAAGACCCATAATAAACATGACTTGAAACTGTTAAGATAGCCATAAAGACTCCTAGGGCTGATAAAGAGAGAAAATAGAGAATTCCATTTTCTAATTTCATAGTAATTATGTTTAAAGCGAGAAAGATCGAACTCCCAAATAATCCCAGAGATACGATACGGCCTAAATGATGGGGAGCTTTATCAATAAATATACCTGTAAGAAGGATGGAGATTACACATGGAATTCCAAAAATGACAAAAAAAAGAATTATATTTACATCAGGTAGAATTCTTGCCTCATTCAGATATATAATTTGGTCAAAAACATAGATTAAGACGAATGAGGCAATATATAACCAAGAGAAGGTCAGAGGTAACAATATCAAGATTAATTTAATGAATTCATCCTTTTTCAACATGGTTCTCAAAATCCATGTAAAAACAATGTCATCCATTAAATTTATTCCATATAAATCTACCCACCTATAAACCATAGAGAAAGCTATTCAGAAGTTAAGAATAAATCCATAACTAAAATCAATGAAGGTTACAAATTTGGTATCAAAGGCACATTTCGGGCATAGGAAGAGGCCTGATAGTAATAATTTACTTTCTCAATAGTTTCTTTAGCAATCCCTGTATCGGAGAATATCTTGTCTACAGATAAATTTGATTCTAACCGTACTAAAATTCGATCAACTTCTTCAAATGTAAGATTAAAGAAATATTTGTAGCTTGATGGTGTTTGAAAACTTTTTGTTTTTAGAAAATCTTGAAGACCAAAATGATTTGCTAATTGGACAACTTGGGTTCGATAGAGACAGGCTAAAGGCAAAAAATCAGCTGCGTGATATGTACCAAATTTTGTAAACAAACCAAGAAGCCATTCAGTTTTATTTACAGAACCTATAAATGATTTGTTTTCACTTTCAGCTAAGAGAAATGCTAATAAAACACTTAGACGTATTTGACTTTTATGATGAGCTATTGTTTTATGGATGAATTTTTCACGAGGAGATTTGGGTTTTTTCTTTGGAGGTGCATATGTTTTTTTTTCAATCTCTTTTTTTGCGATTTCTCGTAATAAGAGATAGCTAAGGTTGTAATTTAGAGATGTTGGAACTCCATCAGAAAACATAGAACTAAATTTGACCTCATAACCTTCAGAAAAAATTGTTCTGATTTCCCTAAGAGTATTTTCTTTGTTTGCAAATACGATATTCTCAACAGGTAAGTTTAAAAATTTATTAATTTCATTAATACCCATCTCTTCCCAAGGTTGCTTAACGATAAACCTTCCTTTTGTAACTAAAACTTTAACATTTTCTCTACCAACTGTTTCAATAGCAATGTGGATGTTTATGATCGACTCAATACAGTCTCTATACAATAATACAAGTCCTTCAATATCTCTTTTCTCTAAAGTAGAACGAATAAATTCTACAATCTTAGATTTCACGTTAGCAGGATCAATTACCAATTTAGTGTCCAATTTTTTCTCCACTTTTTTTTTATTCTGAGTGCAATAGTTTCATTACCAGATTTTGGGAATCAGCGGTGTAGATCTTGTGAATATTGTTGAGTCATAAAAAAATTTCACTTTTTTCACAGCTTCGATATCTAGATCATTTGTTTTACTGATTTCTTTTGCACTTAAATCATCTTCTAATCCTATTAATATACTATCCACGTCGGAAGATTTCAGATTAAAGAAATATAAATATTTATTATCAATACCTGGAAGTAAATCAGCCTTAGCTGAGTTCCGTATTGATCTAGGAATGTTTAATTTTTTAGCTAGTTGAATAATTTGGGAACGATATAAATCCCCTAGAGGCATCAGATCAGCACAATGGCCATGTCCCCATTTCGTGAATAGACCAGTTAATAATTCAGTTTTGTTGACTGTTCCTAGAAAGAATCGGTTTTCCTGTTCAGCAGTAAAATATGCTATAGCCATATGAATTCGTGAACGGACTTTATTTAGTGCAACAATTTTATGTATTAGCTTCTCTCGTTCTGTATCGGCTGTTCCGATCATCCCATAAGTTTTTTCTAAAATCTCCTCTTTAGCTGTTATTTTAAGTAAATTGTAGCTTAAAGGTTCATAGATTGTAGGAATTTCCCTGATTGAACCAGAAGTGTATATACCAGATTTCAATTGCTCAATCATTGGCTCGATATCGTGTTGGATAATAAGTTCCCTATCAATTCCTAGATATTCGATTGATGAACTTAGGATTTCCTCCTGATTTCCACGATTGAACTTTCCATGTCGTACGAGTAATTTAACTGAATTTTCTGCTAAAGCGTCTAAAGCTAATTTTGCTACGATTGTAGAATCAATATAACCTGAAAATAAAATCAAAACACCATCTACTCCTCTTTTTGTAGTTTGTGTGTCTATAAAAGCAGTAATATTCTTAATAATTTCATTTTCACGTCCACTTATATCCAGATTTGCCAAAATCTCACACCATTTCCGCTATAATAAGACTCTATAAAGTAAGAAAGGATAAAATGTGCTTTTAGGAGAGAATATTAATTTTGTACTATTACAGATCTAAACCCAAATAAAGATTCTGATTTTTTTTATTGTCTTAAATTAATATTCAGGCGTACCTTTGAGTTAAATAATAGCAGTAATTGTTTATAAAAAGTAAAAATAAAAATATTACCTCTCCTATTCCAATAGATAAAACGAACTCATCCAAACATCTTCTCCTTTGTAGCTTGCGCTATCCGCTGTTTGAGTACGACCCTTAAGGCAATGAACTGACCTAAAGTTGCTGCTACTAAACCAAAGATTAATGATATTCCATAATGAATCAGAGATAATTCAGCTGATCCTTGTGGTTGGTTCATTAATTGCTGTAAAATATTCATATACCATAGTGAAATAAAGAAGCCAAAAAAGTATCCTATACTTGCTACTAAGGAATAAATAACTATCTCAAGCATAGCCCATAGATAAATGTGCCTATTATGAATTCCAACTGCTTTCATAATAACTAAGTCATCTTTACGATCAATAACGCTAATACTCATGATTACATAGATTATGGTGGCAGCTATTATTAGCACAAGGAAGAAAATCCCAATAAAAATAGTAGTAATCTGTTGAAACCAAGTTTCGGTCTGTTCAATTAGATCTTGCTTTAGAATAACAGAGTTAACATACGAAAAATTAGTTAGTGACACAATATCAGTTTCAGAAAGCTCATACGCACTCGAAAGAAGGATCCCATTTACTATTTGATCGGTATCAATACCAAAGCTGAGTAAATTCCCAAAAGAAATAGGAATATAGAAACTTGAAACATAATGAAGTGGAAGGATTGACTGTACAAAAGCTGTATATTCTGTGCCATTTCGACCTAAAAGCTGGTAGTATTTACCTGCTTCAAGGCTATATTGCTGAGAAATATCAGAAGAAACAAGACATGAAGTATTACTAGAAAATGCAGTACCAAGATCTTTTAGCTTCGGATCAAGCGGTAAAGCTGTAAAAGTTAATTGAGTCCAAATATCTACAGTCTTAATTTTAGCGAAATCAGTAAAAATTGGTTCCAAATCAATTGAGTTTTGATTAGAGAATTGAGCTAATATTTCTGTCTCAATTTCCGAAAAATTCTGAGGAAATGTAAGAGAAATTTGAGCATCCCATTTTTCAGCCTCATAAATCAATGAACTTCCACTGAAAACCATTACAATGATAGTGAATATTCCTCCAATCAGAGAAACAGCCATGAATAGTGAAATTACCGTTGTTATTGTTCTCTTAGGATTAGTAAATATATTACGGATTGAATATTTACTAGAAACAGATAACCTAATATGAAATAATTTCTGTATTATATTTTCAACAATAAAAGTATTAACCTTTCTTTCAGTTATCAGAGGTTTAATAGCAGCCTGAGGAGATATATTAACAATCCTACGGGCAGAAATATAACACGCTAACAGTGAACAGATGATCGTAATTATAATCATCATTAAAATTTGTATCAGAGGCAAATCTATTATAATATAGGGAAGTGAAAGCCAAGAGTTCAATAAAAGCTCAGCTAATATAATACTAAAAAGATATCCAATAACATTTCCTAAAATAGAACCAAGAAAGCCAAGAATAATACCGTATAATAGATGTCGTGAAAGAAGATAGCCACTTGAATATCCCAATGATTTCATGACCCCAATTTGAGGTCTCTGTTCGTCAATGAAGCGATTGACAATTGTGTAAGTTAAAAACATCGATAGAACTAAGAAAAAGATTGCTACTCCCCAACCAACCCCAACCATTATTGTAACCATATCTTCTATTAGGCGAGGGTATTCTCGGATTTCAACTATATAACGATTTAAAGGTGACTCATCAGTTTGTAAATATCGAATAAATTCATCTACTTTAGTTTTATCATCCATAGAGATACAAATTGAATTATATATCATTTCTTCCTGAAATAAGACTTTCTGTAGATAATTTGTTCTTAAAAACACACTCATAGTTAGATATGGAGCAAACGATGCTGATTGAGCAAACTGTGTTGAACCTTCACCAGGAGCCATTGGATATTCTGGAGAATACGCGCCTCCTAAAACTGTTAAATTTACACTTGTATAGCCTGATTCAGTTTGTATGGTGAGATTAATCTCGGTTAAATCTTCAAGATCAAGGTATTTTCTATAAGATTGTTCAATGTACACACCATTCTCTATATTGGAATAATCTGTGAAGTATTTTCCATCTACTGTAATTATACTATTTACTTTAGCATTGTCTCCTGGTAATGAGATTATATCAACTGGAATTTTCGTGTTTTGAACAGTAAAGTGTCCCTTGAAGAATAATCGAGGTTGAATAGCATTAATTGAAGGGTATGTCTGCATCCATTGATTAATCAGGGAGTTATTAAAGATTGAGGAAGAGATTGGAACAGTATCAATCCATATGTCTCCAACATTGCTTTCCTCAAAATATTGATTCCATGAGGTATTCATCAAAATTGCTACTTCTATATAGAGAATACTAGCGGCTTGACTGACCATGATCAAAATGATGATTGGTAAGGATCTTGATTTGTGTTTAAATAAATCTCGGAAGATTTTTTTAACAAATAACAATTTAAACTCATCCCCTCACTAAGATTGACCCTTTGAAGTCCCGAAAACTTTCCCGTCTTTTAAATAAATTATATAATCAGCCATTTTGGAAATAGCTACATTATGAGTCACAATTAGAAATGTAGTCTTTTTTTCCTTACAAATCTTCATCATTACAGATAAGATCTTTTCACTTGTAACACTATCAAGGTTTCCTGTAGGTTCATCGGCTAGGATAATTTTAGGTTCCTTCACCAACGCTCGTGCTATGGCAACTCGTTGCTGTTCACCACCAGATAATTGAGATGGGAATTTACCTGCTTTATCTGCCATTCCAACAGCTTCTAGAATAACCATAGATCGTTTGTATGCTTCCTGTGGAAATTTTAACCTAGCTGCGAGCTCTACATTTTCCTCTGCGGTTAATGTTGGAATTAAATTATAAAATTGAAATATAAAACCAATATCCTGTTTTCTAAACTCAGTAAGTTGTTTTTCATTAAGTGTGGTAATTTCTTTGCTGTTGATCCTTATACTTCCGCCAGTGGTTACATCGATTCCTCCGACCATATTCAAAAGAGTAGTTTTTCCACAACCACTTGGACCAAGGATTACTACAAAATCTCCAGATTGGATCGATATATTCACATCTATTAGAGCATTAACGATAATTTCCCCAACCTGATAGTTTTTCATTAAATTATTTATCTCAATCAACGTTTCACTCATTTTAACACCTCTGAGCTGTCTGGTTTCACTATAAATATTCATACTTATTAGTCTTGATGATAAATTCTATTTTAAGTTCGGATTAGAAAATGTAAAAACGAATTTCCCCAATTTTTCTTCAATGTAAAATAAAGTTTACATATTAAAACTTTTACTTTTCTAACTCTATAAATCCATTAAATTAACAATAATTATATTTAGTGATCATTTACTCTTCTTTTAATGATATTAAACTAATAAAACAACTTAAAAGCAGAAATATCCAGAAAAATTACAAAATTGAATATGATTTGATCGTATTATCCTATAAAGATGAATTATAGATACCTATTGCATTTTGATGTCGATATTGAGGATGAAAAGTATTTTCTACTACTCTTGTAAAGAATTATTATTGAAAGCAGATAAAAGGAAATTCATTCGCAAGTAAGATAATAAGCTTCCATTCTCTAAAAAAGGTTTAATAGGTTTTTCAACATGAATAATTCATCTGAAATAATCATAAAAGCGATTTCAAATAGTAAAAGACTAGAAATACTGACTTATATACAACAACAAAAGTTTATTATCAAATCAGATATTTTATATCGCTTTGAACTAAAAAGAGCAAGCTTAGATTTTCACTTAACAACACTAGATGAAGCTGGATTGATTGGATTAAAAGAAATCAGATTAAATGGGAGAAAATATGTTTTCGTCTATCCAAAAAGCACATGGGAGATATCTGTGACTGATGTTGAAACAGCAGCACTTCAAGAAATTCTACCATCAGAAATTACGCAAGAAAGTTTTCAGCAGCTAACAGAAAGCTTATGGATAAATATGAACATAATAAAGGATCCTCAAACAATTAAAAAGATTTTAGAACAAATTGTCGTTAGACTGGGTACTGAATCATCAGATCATTTGTGCCCAAGGTGTGAGAGTGAACCTGGAATAATAAAATGTTCAGAATGCCAAAAGATTTTTTGTATAGAATGTGCAAAGATAATAGATAAATCTAACGGTCAAAAAATCTCATTTTGTTATGATTGTATAGCAAATCAGTTCTCTTAACGTTTGAAAACAATGTTATTCGAATACAAATTCAACTGTAGCTCGTATTAAAGCTCCCTAATATTGACATTTTATCATCTATAATTCAGTATGTGCGCACGCTTAATTTTTGAATAATGGATATAGAAAATAATGATCGAATTAAATTTATTTTCTGAAATTTGGGGATTTTTCAGGATAATCAATAAGTAGCGAATCACAGTTTTATTATGGCCTAAATAAAACTTAATTAAGAATCAAACATAATTCTAATTTGGTTTTTACTTTTTATGAAGTAATTAAATAATTTAGATGATTACATTTGAAAATTCAACCGATTGCTTAAATATGGAGGTCAATTATTCGTAGTGACACAAATGGTTATACGATTATGGCCTCGAATACAAAAGCAATTGAATTTGCAGATAATAATGAATTTACAATAATACCTTTCAATCAGGATAAGAATGTGAAATTAATTGATATTGCAGTAGAAGTACTAGCTCTCTCAAGAAGTTTGTTAAGAACACCAGGTGATGAAGGAATTCTTTCCAATAATAGTGATCTCATTATTGATATGGTTCTTTTCTTGAAAGAGCTTTTCATATTATTTGGATTGCCTGTTGCTTATTGGAAACAATTTATTGAATCTGCAGAAAAGTCAGAAATTTTAAAGATAAGGGAGATAATATCTCAGACTGTAATTAAAAAACATATGGACTAAATGATTATACTTAATACAATCTATTTCTCTTTTAAAACCCCAACTACCCAAAATCTTGTTTGAGGAGAAAGAAATTAATTTTTTTTACCTCATTCATTCTTTTTAATACGTAGTTATGAAGTTTATCTTTAAAGAAAAATTCTATAGTGAGATA
Source organism: Candidatus Hodarchaeota archaeon (assembly GCA_048886525.1). Lineage (GTDB taxonomy): Archaea > Asgardarchaeota > Heimdallarchaeia > Hodarchaeales > Hodarchaeaceae > Hodarchaeum. The sequence continues at coordinate 10,678 of JBHLKP010000031.1, forward strand.
TATTTTTCCTTAAAAAGATTATAAAAAGATAGTTATATTTATAAATACCTAAATTTAAGTAACAATTATCTGATAGGATAGTGTAAACCTGCTTATTTAGGACTCAATCAAATGGAGAGTCAGATTAGATGGGATTCGTGAAAATAAACAATACAACAGATAAGGATGATCATTCACAATCACAAGAACAGCCAGATTTTTGGTTTCTAGGATCATTAATCCGTATGAAGAAACAACTAGACGGAGGAAACCTAAGTAAGTACTATCGAATTGCTACCATTCACAATCGGATCACTCATGAGGAAACTAACTTTGATGAAAAGTTTCAGATAAATTATCGTATAGCGAGTCAGCTATCAGAATTTTTCCCCCTTAAATGGCTTGTTGAGATCACAGCAAGTCTCCGTTCCATAGATGCGAATTTAATAGCCATAAAGAGTGAAGAGGATCGATATGCCTTCTATTTAGGTTATATTGAACTTTATCTGGCTTTTAGAGGACTAACTTTACTAGAATCGACTCTATATGAAATTAATTCTATTTATAATCTCAAATTTACTATGAATAGTATCCGTACGTGGAAAATGAAACTACTTCGTATTATACCAGGATTGTTAGAGCAATATAAAAGGATTATGATAAAAACCTCTCAATCCTCAATTCTTAATACAGTTATCCATGTGATGAATCATGAACTAGTACTAAATGGTTGTAATAAACAAGAAATCTTTACAGTTAAACAACGAGCACTATTCTTGGCTAAAAGATTTAGTAAAACAAGAAAAGCTCGAATGACTAAAAAAATTGAAATCTGGACTCAAGCTATTTGTTTGAAAGCGCTGAAAGACGTTCTACCCTCCCATAAGCTGTTCCCCTTTCCTTCTCAGTATGATAATATGCAGAAAGTGTTAGAAAACAAGCGTTGGCAGTTGGATAAGCTTTTAGATTAAAATTTCAACGATGTGCATTGAAAAAAATGAAATTACAGGCGGAATTTTTATTATAGGAAACTAGGACCAAAGATCTTAAAAACATTCTTTTTCTCCCTATCTTTAGCACTAATTAAAACCATTTTGCGACTCTCAATCAATCCAAATTTTATGAAATAGAGGAATATGTTTAGGTACAAAATTTAATAATACTAATCACCTCCAAATGAATTATTCTCTATGCATATCCATTTATACTGTATGAGTATTAATCCTTTTAGGACAATAATATCAATGTATCAGTGTTATTGGAATCTGAACCATTAAAAACAATAAATACTGTATTTAATGAAAAAAAAGTTTCCCCTTTGTACTAGCTCTAGATCCGAATGAAAAATTTAAATAACTTAATAAATAAGATAAATATTGAATAGAGTGAATCCAAGATAACAAAAGGATGAAAACTGTTAGGAAACCAATATAAACCGACAAAATCTCTAGAAAACTCAAAATGAGATCCATTCTAGATCTATTTTCAGTAATACAGCTAAATAAACGTAATAAACCTTAAAGAAATTAGGATTAAAAAGAAAAAAATGGAGTTAACTCCTATTGAGTCCAGTCTGCAAGAAATGTAGGAATTATGTAATGGGTTTTCCATGTCCTCATTGTGGGGCTGAACAGGCGCTCACAGATCGTGAAGCTGATGAAATAAAACCAATTATCCCTTTAGATCTCCAGGGAGACTTCAAAGAACCCCCACCACCGATAAGTAGCTCAAATCACTCAACTATACCTATTTATCAGCCTTCTGAACCTCAATCGACATCTCCTCCAATTACCCCTCCTCCAATGAGACCATCCTATACACCACCACCCACTACGCCTCCAAAACCATTATCTACCCAACCACCTACCCTAAAAGGGCCCCCACAAACTCCTCCTCCTATGATGAAACAGCAAATAAGACAAGTTCCTCCACAAACTCCACCTCCTAGTGTGGAACAGGAGATACCACAAATTCCTCCTCCATCTCCACCCAAACTATCTGTTACGGTTTCAGAAGATGATTCTGGAGTAATGGTTCCTGTTGATGATATTAAAGAGCAGTTCAAAAAAATTGAATCTCACTTCAAGAATGTAAACTCTCATCAAAAGAAATCTGATTCTCTAGCAAAGAAATTTGAATCGAATTTTAAGGAAATCGATAATAGACTAAAGAAAATTGAAAAAAGCTTAAAAATTCTATTGGAAACAAACAAAAAGCTTGAATCAATTCATAAGGATACCTCAAAAGATCTCAAGAAGGTCAAGTTATAAGATTTCTTCGTATATTGAGGAAACATGGAATACCAGAAATCATCAGAAACCTCTTTACATTCATTAGGTATTATAATGGTTTTAAGCCATTTTTATCTTTAACTGACACTTTGAGACAATATTTCATCGTACTATAATTTAAAATAACCTGTATTTATTTGGGAGTAGAACTGAACCTTGATTATTAGCTCAAATTAATCATTGGTCAAAATAAATAATAAATAGCAAAATAAAATGGTTAAGTTTAATCAACCAAAAATTCTTTTTAATTTTTTAGCCGAACACTGTATTAATTTTTGCTTGGATAATTCTAACCTAGATTACCAAAACCAAGTATATTCTTGCCCTGAACCCCCTAGGAGTGTTGCCCATTGTATACCACTATCTAGATCATATATTAATGCAAATATATCTTCCTCACCAGCTAAAGTAGAGTCATAAGCGTCTACAAGAGGAAAATCTTTTGAAAAAGTTTGACCAGCTAGTAAAAGTCTATCATCGCTATATGGGATAATTGCAATGCCTCGATCATCTGATTTACCTCCAAATGTGATTTTATGGCTGAAAGTTGCATCAATTTTAGAAAAAATCCATAAAGCACAGTCTTGTTGAAAATTATCATCAATATCATACCCAATGCCGATAATATTCTGATTTCCATTCAATGTAAATCTTTGACAGTAATCTGTTTCAAAGCAACTACTCCAGAGTAAAGCTCCGTCATGGGAATATTTTATAATAAATCCATTTAAATATTCTTGAATCACCTGAATACTAACGTTAATTATTGGAAAATCAGGAGAATAAGTTTTCCCAGCAATGAAAATGTTTTCATTATCAACTATTAAATCATTTAATATGTCAAAATTTCCCCCTCCAATGAGACAACTCCATTTAATTTCCGCATTATGATATATTTTCAAGAGAAATATGCTATTATAGCCAGTTTGGTTATAATAAGAATTCGTTCCTATTGTTGGGAAATCAATGGAACGCGTCTCACCACTAATTATTATATTATCAGCCTTATCTACCTCAACTGATCGTCCAAATTCATCTCTGTTCCCCCCAATAATATAAGTCCAAATTCTCGAACCATTAGTAGTTAACTTAATAATGAGAACATTTTCTGAAAAGGGATTGAGAATATTGTACATGGCATTTGGGTATGATTCGTTCCCATAAATAGATCCAGTAATAATAATATTACCTTGACTATCGGTAGTTATTCCACCTGAATCCTCATAATAACTTTCTGAAGGATAAGTATTACTCCATATCAATGTTCCATTCTTTGCAAGCTTTAAAAGAAAAATGTTTCCATATTCGCGATTAGAACGCTCGCCTGTCACTGGAAACTCTTCAGAATCAGTGTACCCTTTAATAATGATATTATTTTGCGTATCAATCGCTCCATCATAACATATATCTAATCCTGATCCACCAATAATTCTACTCCACAACAAGTTTCCTTCAGGAGAAAATTTTGTTATATAAGCGTCTTGATCCCAAGGGTACCAATAAGAATCATTTTTTCTTGTGTCATTAAAAGTTGAAGGGAAATCTAATGAATTAGTTGCTCCTAAGATTATAATATTTCCTTGTGAATCAGTTAAAATCTGTTTAACTTCATCCATATCAATCTTATAATTAAAAGCATTGCTTAACCATGTTCCGAATAAATAAATTCCTCCAATTGTAACAATAACCATAATAATTATTCCAATTCCAAGAACTTTATAGTTTATGCTAGCTTTCTTTTTAACAATGTATGGGTATTGACTAGAAGAAAAAATTGTTCCATTTATCTTTACTAAAGAAGACTCTATTGGCGTTAATTTCGTTCCACACTCAATACAAAATAAATAATGGGCATTATTGCTAGTACCACAGACAGAGCATTTCATACTTGAATCCAACCCAATCAATCATCCTATTAAATTAGAGAGGGAAGTTTAACGGAATTCCTAATTATTTTATTAGTTCACAATTACTCTTATTAGGTTTTTAATGTGAGAATATAAAAATATGAAACAAGGAAGTTAGAATATATTGACGGACAATTCACAGAATGATAAATTACATTTCTTTAAAACTTTTAGAAATAGACTTATTTATACGATTTCAATTAAAATATCCATATTATTACAATTAAGCCTTTTCTATCTCTTAAAACACATAATAGGAACTTATTAAGAAGGATGTGATTAATATGTCTATACAAGAACCGATTATTAGGATGATGAAGGAACAAGATCTCGCTAGAATTATTGAAATAGACAATAAAGTTCTTGGAGAACGACGACCAGAGTACTGGGAAAGAAAAACTGAAATAGCAGGCAAAAAATCTCCATTCCCTTCACTCGTGGCTGAAATAGAAGGAACTGTGGTTGGCTTCATTTTTGGGGAGGCTAGTGGTTGGGAATTTGGTATTCCAGATAATATTGGATGGATCGACACAATTGGGATTGATCCCTCTTATCAGAAAAAAGGTATAGGTACCCTGCTAATGAAAGAACTAATTAATTATATGAAAAAAGTAGGTGTTAGTACCATTTATACGCTTGTAAATTGGCGTGACTGGAAACTACTAAGATTTTTTGATGCTACAGGGTTCAAGCGAGGTGATATGATAAATCTTGAATTAAAAATTGACGATTGATTTTGCCTTAATTGCTATATAGAATCCATTTCGGCAAAGGGATCCTCAAGATACCTAGGATACTGACATTCATTGCAAAATGGATTAACTTGTTCATATAACTGACAAAAATAAAATAAAGCATCTCTATCTTCAGCTTTAAAACATTTTCTAATGATTTCCAAACAATCTAGATCATAATTTATTGCTTGGGCTTCTTCCAAGTTTCCAATCTCTCCTTCAACCTTTCTTTCGCATTTTGGTGGACAAGGATTGTTCCATAATTTCAATTTTAGGCAATAATTGGCAGATTGGTCCGTGTTCTGGAGAAGAAAGATGCAATTGTAATACATACTCAGAATCCCTTATCTTTCCTAACTTAATTTAGGGAGAGGTTAGAAAACCTCATTTTTAAATTCTCGGATTATCTTATAAATTTAAAATACATTATATTTACCGGAGTGCAAATTCAAAATTGTCTGTATTAATTAATGCAATTTTTTTACACTGTTATGAATCTGATTTGTACACTGTGAACAAAAAACATCATTTTTTTGGTACGCTTCAAAAACACTGTTAGAAAAGGTCATAACACATGGTAAAGAGCAATGAGGAAGACCAAACACATGCCCTAATTCATGTGTTACTTCTTTAATTAAAAAATTGATATCATTATTTAAATGATAGGAAGAAGTTATAGCTCCTTTATGATAAAGGCCAATACCAAAAACATAACGTAATCCAGGAGAATATAGATTTTTATCAGTTAGTATTAAAAATAAGGAGGTTTTAATTTTGGATTGAATCCAGCATAAAATACAATTGGCATTGTATTGATGTCTTTTAGTATTCCAACAGGATAACGGAAGCTCTATCGGCTGAAAATAATATTGATCAATAACTGGAAAACGTTTTTGAAGAGCTGTTTTTAATCCACATTTCTCATGAAATTCATAATCAGAGTAAATGGTAAGTAAAAAGGATTTCATTCGCAGAAAAACACTTATTCACAGCAATTTTTTGATTTGAGAATCGATTAACACTTTTAATGATTTGTATAAGGGATCCTCTAATTCAGCTAGCATTTTTAGGATTTGTAAAGCATAATATAATTCTTGATAGGTTTGAATCATGATCATGATAATAAGTGTGAATATTGACCTATATGAATATTCACCGAAAAAATCCATAATAGATTAAAAACTCAGATAGTTACTTATTCCTTACTTACAACTTTTCTATTCGCTAAGAACTCCTATTGGAGGTGCTAAAGGAAGTGAGTCTGTAACTTCATCTTTCTCTTGGATAGTTTGTTCTACCTTAGTAAAACCAGTAAACAACCAGGAATACATCAAAAAGGCTACACCTAGAACACCAGAAATTAAAACTAGAGTGATAATTCCAGTATAACCAGCAATGATACCAGTTAATAAAATTGCAACAGGTCCACTGATCTGAGCGATGGTAACTCTCACTGAAAACACTCTTCCTAATTTTTCGGGCGGAACAACTTTCTGCCAGATTGTTTGGGAGGATACATTAGCAATTGGTAGTGTAAAACCAATGATAAACATACCAGCGGAAAGAATTAAAAATGAGGTTTTAAGCCAATAATCCTCCAAACCTATAGGATTTAGGTTAATGAAAGCTAAATTCGTAGGTGCTAATGCTAGAATAAACATTCCTGAATACATAAAGAATAAACCTATCCCAACGCCATGAGCGTTATTTCTGAAGCCTTTCCAAGAAGACATTAGAATGGAACCTGCGATTACACCAAATTGTTGAATAGCCATCAGAAATGCTAAATCAGTTGCTCCACCTAAATGAATTTTTGTGACGAATAAGGGTAACAGTATAAAAATGGGTTGTAGAAAGAAATTAGCAGCTGTAAACACAAATAAAAGAGAGAAAAGCCCTTGTTTGTTCTTAATAAATGAAAAACCTTCTGAAAATTCAACCCTAAAAGGAATTTTTTGTATTTCCTTCTTTGCTTTATCTATTACTGAAGGAATAGTTATTATAATGGTGGGAATTACTGCAACTACAAAAGTAATAGCATCAATCCATAGTATTTCTTGAATCAGCCATACTTCAAGCAATAATGCTCCTAATACAGGACCGATTAAGAATATCATTCCACCAAACAAGTAATTAAATCCGTTCATTCGACTTAATTTATCTTTTGGAACTAATAGTGGTATAATTGCCTCTACTGCTGGTTGGTGGAACGCCTGCATTAAACCTCTAATTGTAAGAATTACCAAAACAAACCAAATCAGTTCAGATGATTCTAAATTTGAAAAATTAAATATGAAAATCAAAATTACTGTGGCAATAGCCTGTAGTAAATCGACACCTGCAATAATCTTCTTCCTACTCCAGCGATCTACAAAAACTCCAGCTATAGGAGTCATTACAATAGCAGGTCCGAAGCCTAAAAACGCGGCTAATGCTAGAAAGAATTCAGATCCTGTTTCTTCAGTAATCCACCAAATAATTGTAAATTGTACTATATTTGAACCTAATAGTGAAATTAATTGACCAATCCAAAATATAATATATCCTTTAAAGTAATTTTGCTTTACAATTTGGTTCTCACTGGTCGAATTATCCTTAATCATTTTCTTTTTCAACACCTTTGTTAAAACCAATGATTGTGTTAATTATGTCATTCTGCTGACTGACAGAATTATCGTTATCTTTTTAAGTTTTCTACTTTGGCAACTTTCCTGACAATGTTACATGGTAATCAAAATCTTAGTAAAAAAAATGATGAAAAACTTCCTTTTGTTCCTCAAAAAATATTAAATTCTCCAAGTAAGGAAAAAATACTTAATCAGTGGAATAATATTCCTGCAATCAAAGAAACCTATGATTTCACGACATTTGAACTAATGACACAAGGTGTAAGGTCTATAATTGTTGATTTACTTAGAGAGGGAATTATGGAATATAATCCTATTACAAACCAGTGTGTGACTCGACATGTATTCTCAGCCAAAGAAATTTTGAACTATGTGAAAAAGAACTTAAGTGTAGAAATTACTCCTCAAAATATATATTTTCATCTCTCTAAACTAGAAGAAGCTGGTATTATTACACGTGTAGCTTCTATTAAAGCAGGTAGACATTCCACACATTATTTTGGTAGAACAGCTAGATTATTTGTCAATGTAGGAAGCCCATCTGAGAAAGAATATCTTAACGATGAAAAAATTGGAAAGATTAACGATCTATTAAAAAGGATCAATCCCGATATACCCGAAGAAATACCGCAGGTAGTATTTAATGAATTGAAAGAATCTACTGATGAATCACGGGAGAGAATAAAAGAGTGGATGGCAGAATACGAAAAGCTAATAATAGATCTAAATATTGATTTTAGAGACATATATGAGATTCTATTCCTTATTGACCGATTTGATAAAACAACAATTGAGATAACTCGCAAAATTGCTAAATTATTCAAATATCCCTCTAAGAAATAAGGAGATTTCATCTCTTTTGACAAAAAAAGAAGTTATATTCTTTTTAATAGTTTAAGATCAATCAAATTGTCATGTGGCTCAAATTTTTACTTCTTACAGTTTCGAAAATCTTCAACATTATCGATTAACTTAACGATTAACTGGGGTAATAGAAACGTGGAAATATAAAAAACTAAGATTTTTTTTGTGTTAAATTGGCGAGGATTTTGGCATTTAATAAATCCAAAATGGTAAGTGGCTTTTTAAATTCCGATAATATGGCGTTAGCTTTAGATCATTACCAATTAACAATGGCTGGAGCTTATTATACTCAGAATTTGACTGATCTTCATGCAACTTTTAATTTATTTGTCAGAAAATTGCCTAAAAATAGGAATTTTCTTATCGCTGCAGGTTTAGAACAGTGTTTGCATTACTTGGAAAACATTCACTTTCTCGATGATCACATTGAATGGCTTAGAAAAAAACCTGAGTTTGAACACGTTAAACCCTCATTTTTTGATGAGTATTTACCGAACTTTCGCTTTACAGGCGAGGTTCGCGCAATTCCTGAAGGTACAGTAGTTTTTCCGAATGAACCAATTTTAGAAGTAACTGCACCAATTATCGAGGCGCAAATTGTTGAAACCTTTTTGCTTTCTAAAATAGTTGGCCAAACAACTATTGCTTCAAAAGCTTCTCGTGTAGTTCATGCAGCTAATGGACGTCCAGTGATAGATTTTGGTATGCGTAGAGCCCATGATCCTCAGGCAGCAGTTTTTGCTTCACGAGCATGTTATATTGGTGGTTGTGAAAAAACTTCTAACGATTTAGCAGGTTATTTGTGGGACATTCCAGTAACAGGTACGATGGCTCATTCTTTCATTCAAGTGTATGATAGCGAATATTCAGCATTCCAAGATTATGTTAAAGTATATCCAACAACATTCACCGCATTGATAGACACGTATGATACTATCTACGGAACTCTAATTGCTTCTAAATTTCAGGAAAATCTTCTTTCAGTTAGAATAGATAGTGGTGATTTACTTGAGAACTCTTTTGCCGTACGCTCTACACTTGATAAGGAACGATGCTTTAGTACTAAGATTTTTGTCAGCAGCGATTTAAATGAGTACAAAATTAAAGATTTGATGGAAAAAAATGCCCCTATTGACGCTTTTGGAGTTGGTACGGAAATGATTGTTTCACGAGATGAGCCAACTCTCTCTGCTGTGTATAAGCTAGTAGACTTCAATAATGAACCAAAGATCAAACTAAGCCAGGGTAAAATTACCTATCCAGGTAAAAAAAGTTTACATCGCTTTATATATGAAGATCAACAGTATGATATTATTGGAATTAAAGGAGAAGAATTCGAAACAAAGGATCTTTTACAACAGGTTATGATTAATGGGAAATCACTGATTTCCCCTCCTATTCTGAAGGACGTAAGAGACTATTCTATGAAACAGGTTTCCCAATTACATTTGAAATATCGTAATATTTCAAAATCTACACCATATAAGGTCAATATCAGTCCAAAACTAAAAAAGCTTACTGAAAAATTGAAGGATGAGTGGAAATCAAAAATGGGTAAAATGTGATAAATTCAGATTCTTTTTTTGTAAAATCTAAAAATTACTACAATAATTGTGAAGAAAATAGTGATGAATAGTGTTATTAAAATAATAGGATTAGAATTAAATGAATTAGATGTAGAATTAGAATTCGACGATATCACTAGAAAAAATATCACTCCAAGAACTAGAAGCACAAAAGCAATGAAACTTGAGAATAATTTGGCATAAAATGATGCGTTCATCAAAAACTCTCTATTTCAATAAGGTGATAGGATGTTAAAGAAGTTTATTCTAATCTATGATAAAAAAAAGACTATCTTATATCTATTCTTTTACCAGTGAATTGAATCAGCTGCTAAACAAAGTAAGTTCCAGAATTTATAGGATGAGAGGATTCTTTAGGTCAGATTACGTAAACTGCGAATGGAACAAGCGTGACAGTTATCAGAACTCTTTTCATTTTTTTATTACTTGGTCTCAAGCATTAAGAAAAGCTGAAATATTCTAAAGGTCGACTCACTAAACTCATGATAAACACCTAATTGAAGGTATGAGAATGGAAAAAAATAAAATTCGTCAGAGATTAAAACTCGTTGGAATAATTGGATTTGTTATCGGTTTTATATCATTTATAATTAGTCTTTTATATATGAATGAAGCAATAAGATTTAATACAACAGGAGCACTCTCTGAAACAATCTTTTTTAGCCTTTTAGGAATGACTTCTTTCATTTCAGGAACAATAGTTTATATGAAAAGCTTGGATTTTCTCCCTTCATGAACCTATCGAACTTTTCCTGAAATGTAGATGGATTAGTGAGAATAATAGAATAATAACCAACTCATCTGTGTTTACACGGATATATGAATTCTCAGGACAAATCTATTAATTCCTTTGTTAATTTCAGAATGACTCCTATTTTATTTAATTCATTGTGCCATTCTTCAATAATATCGGATGCAGGTTTACTAAAAGTACTATGAGCATCTGTTACTAAGATTACCTCATAACCTAGTTTTTTTGCACCAATACAGGTTGCTCCGACGCAATTATCTGTTAGTGTTCCAACTATGACCAATTGACTTATATTTCTCTTTTGTAGTTCTTTCTGAAAATCAGTTTCTTTAAATGTATTGGGATGCCGTTTTTGAATAAGAATATCATTGTTTTTTTTCTTTAATTGAGAATGAAGTTGCCATTCATATGAACCTGCAATGAGGGTACTATCATTGGCATGTTGCACATAAAATATAGGAACATTGATAGAACGTGTGTAAATTTCTAGCTTATTGATGTTTTCTAACAATTCATATTCTTTATAAATAGGGTTTTGACGAATAAAAAGCCCTATTTGAACATCAATAACTATTAATGCTGTATTTTCCCACATGATAATATTTGCTTTCATTCATTGGAGCTTAAAAAGATAATGTTTCGGGTATTACTCAGAAAAAAGTGAAAAAAATTTTAGAAAAACGAATATTATGATAATGTGTAAATATTAGGGATGCTTATAAATCCTCATCCTGAGATTAGATTACATTATTTTCTCATGAAAATGTTGAAGATTAAACGAGGTAATAACTTTGGGTAAAGAAGAGCAAATTAACAAATTTAGAAATAAGATCACTTCTCATAGTACAACCTTACTAATGATCGCTGTTATAATTTATTTTTTTACTTTATTAATCGGCTTTGCACCAACATATGACACATCTTATCAAGTCAATGGCTCGGTAGGTTTTTTTGTTGGGAGTACGACTCTTGGTAAGGAAAATCTCTTCGTATTTACAGGATTAGGTTCTCTAATCGCTGTGATAGAAGTCATCTTAATGGCATTTGTCCGATTGTTTGCAGGGTTATCTTTTGCAGCCGTCTGTTTTGATGAATCCAAGAATATTTGGTTCCGTGTTGTTGCAGTTGCAGCTCTCATGTTGATAATGTTCGGTGGCTTAAATATAATGTGAAGAGGAGTTTCCATTTTCTAATCTCCCCTTCTTCTTCTTGGTTCATTCTTAAATTATATTCAAGTTCAAATTTATTAAACTTCTCTAATTTTAATTTCCTTTTGTCCTAAAGATCTTTAAAAACTCTATTATATCATCTTTTTTGAAAAGAACACCTGATTTCATACAAACCCACAATTCAACTGGTTCTGATGACTCATCAGGAATGAAATGCTCTCCAATGTTATATATATAATCAGAACAGATAGTTTTAGAAATATTCTTAGGCAATCTTTTTGATTTAGGTATATTCTTTTTAACCCAGGACTTACTGATGATATATGTGTTCCCTGGTTTTCCAAGAGTATGCTTCCATGTCATAAGTCATTCAAACCACAATGATGAACTAGTATATTGAAGTTTAATACTTAAAATATTTAAATTCTATCCTTTTTTCATATAAATCTAAAGTTAATATTCGAGTTACTGACTGGTACGTAATTTCGCTTTCTCTAACATTATACCGAGAAATCCATCACCTATCCTTATGCTTTATGAGATTTTAAAAATGAAAATAATTCAAACTGAACCATATGACGCTGAAAGTTGGTTTGATAAAGGTTTAGTGTATTTCAAGCAAGGTCAGTTATCAAAAGCTGAAAAAGCTTATTCAAAAGCTCTGAAGCATGATCCTAGCTATGCTGATGCTTGGTATAACTTAGGAAATTGTTTATACAAGCAAAAACGAATGAGAGAAGCAGAGGATGCTTATCGATCTGCAATAAAACATAATCCTTTGCTTGATAATGCTTGGACACACCTTGGAATTTGCTTATATAATCAATGTTGGTTCACAGATGCGGAAAAATGTTTCCGAAAAGCTTTAAAACACAATCCTAATAACATTAATGCATATAATAATCTTGGAAAGCTTTTATATAGACTAGATCGTTTTTCAGAGGCAGAAAAAAAATTTAGAACTGGTTTATCACATGATCCTACAAATTTATCCATTTTAACAAATTTAGGTGTTTTATTAATAAAACAAAATAGATTGGACGAAGCAGAAGAAGTATGTAGGAAAATTCTTACTCTAAAATCGAATAATTATAAAGTATGGACAAATTTAGGTGCATTATTAGTAAAAAAAGATCAATTAATCGAGGCAGAAGAAGCATTCAAAACTTCACTCGGATATAAACCACATAATGTAGATACCTTAACCCATCTTATGGAGTTATATAAACTCCAGAACCGCCTCCAAGAGGCTTACCAAATAGCTATAGAACTTGATCCTTCTAATGTTAAAGCATGGTGGAACCTAGGAGACATATTTAGGGATCAAAAATTGTATTCAGAAGCAGAAAAAGCTTATCGATCTGTTTTGAAGAAACTCCCGAATAAAATCGATGTATTGATGAAGCTCATCAACGTATTGATTGTACAAAATAAATTTGAAGAAGCGGAAAAAATTTGTAAGAAAATATTGAAATCTGAACCTTCCAATGCAGATGTTTGGTGTTGGTTGGGAATATCTCTTGAGAATCAGGACATATTGATCGAAGCAGAGAGCTCCTATAAAAATGCTGTAAAAAATAATCCTATTCACATCATTGCCCTTCAAAAACTAGGTCAGCTTCTATATAAACTTGGAGATTTAAACCAAGCAGAGGATATAATTCGGATCGCATTAAGATACGATCCTAGTGATGCTAAAAATTGGGATAATTTGGGAAATATACAATTTACTAAAGGAAATTTAACGGATGCCGAAGAATCGTTTCATACTGCAATTAGAATTAATCCTTCTGATGACACAGCTTGGCATAATCTAGGAAATTTATTAAAAGATCAAAATCGAGAAATCGAGGCGGAAGAAGCTTATCGAATAGCACTAAAGCACAATCCTACACATGCCGAAACTTGGCTTAATTTAGGAATCCTTCTCCATAAACAACGTCGTCTTGAAGAAGCCGAAGAGTCTTATAGGTCTGCATTGAAACATAAATCAACTCTAGCACCAGCTTGGCATTGTTTAGGAGAATTGTTGGCAAAACAAAGGTGTCACCGTGAAGCAGAGGATATATTTAAAACAGTGATTGAATTAGAACCATGGAATGCTCTTGCTTATGCTAATTTAGGAGCTGTACTATATGTACAAAAACGATTTGACGAAGCAGAGGAATCATATAGGAAATCAATATTTGCAGCACCACCAGAGTGGCCGTATACAGATAATGTGAAATCTATCCTCTCAGATTTACAGAGAAAAAAGGAATTCAATTCTTCTTAATACCATTCTTTTATTGGTTCGTACAAACTCCTAAGATAATTGTATAGTTTCTTTAATTCTCTCTTTATTTTATCCTTTGAATAACTGTAGCTGGACATACTCTCGTGATGCCGTTTAGAGATTCTAATTTTTTTATGAAATTAGTTAGGTCGTCATTATCTCGAAACCAGCACTCCATTAAGAAATCATGATCAAGAGATGTTTGGAATATACTTTGAATCTGAATCCAAGATTTAAGCTCTTCAATAACTGAAATAAAATAATTTGCTTTAACATCAAAGCCGATAAAGGAAGTTAAATCGTAACCTAATTTTTTAGGATCGACTTCTATTGTAAATTTTATTACACCCTCTTCTTTCAATTTCATCACTCGTTTTCGAATTGCAGTATCCGAAACATTAAGCTCATCGCCTAATTCAAGAAAAGATTTTCGTGAATTTTCTCTTAATGCTTCGAGAATTTTATCTGTACTTAAAATAGTCATTTTATCACCAAGAAAATGTCGAAATTACAACTGTAGAATATCGAGAATATTACTTCTAAGTCCAAGAAAGAGTTAAATCTTATTCCTACTCTGTAATTGAAACCTTTTTAATTTTTCATGCCGATTTCCGAACAACGAAAAATTTGAATAAAATTTTTTCACTTCCTCCTGTATCTATTTTTCGCATATAAAGCTTAAAAGAGATCATGTTAGTAATATGAGAATGTAAAATTCAGATAAATGTAAAGAAGGATATTAAAACTAAAAATGTGAGGAACGAATATGGTACTTATTAATGAAGAAATTAACAACGCTTTTAATAAACAAATTGCTGAAGAATTAAATTCAGCGTTTATCTATCTAAGCATGAGTATTTGGTTGAAGGAACATAATTTCAATAAATTGAGCTCATGGTTCTTTACTCAGTACAATGAGGAACTATCCCATGCTTACAAATTCATGAATTATATAATAGACGTTGGAGGACTCGCCAAAATCCATGCAATTCCTGAACCAAAGTCCGATTGGGCATCAGTTAAAGAAATCGTGGAAACTGCCTATGCCCACGAGCAACATATAACTAGAAAAATTCATGAATTAGTATCACTCGCAGAAAAAGCTGGTGATTATAATCCAAGAGAATTACTCCAATGGTTTGTAACAGAACAAATTGAAGAAGAAGCGAATACAAGCGAGCTTGTTGAAAGGCAAAAGGCATTCAATAATGATATGCTCTTTGATCAACATACTATTCGAGAGAAGGAATGAATTTACTAAAAGAGGAATTATAATGGAAGATATGAATAAATTATTACAGACTGCTGATTGGAAAACCGAAAAACATGCCCCCGTGATAGAAATTAAGGAAAAAGATGATAAGGATCTATTATTCATAAAGGTTAGTGTCGGTAAAGAGATAGCACATCCAAATCAAACACAACATCATATCCGTTGGATTCAATTACTTTTCAAACCTGAAGGAGAAAAATTCCCATTTGAAGTAGGAAAAATCGATTTTACTTCCCATGGTGAATCCCCAACGGGACCTGACACAAGTACGGTTTATACTGAACCAAAAGGGTTTTTTGCATTAAAAACAGGTAAACCTGGAACTCTTATTGGGTTATCCTATTGCAATATCCATGGATTATGGCGTAGTGAGGTTAAGCTTACTCTCTAATGGAGCTTAATCCTTTCTCTATCTTTTTTTAATTATTACATTCTAATTCAGGTTTTGGTATGGATTATGTTATAATTGGTAATGGGGTCGCTGGTGTTTCAGCAGCTCAATTCTTATCGTCGAAATTAGACAGCAATTCAACTATTACCCAATTTACTGATGAATTCATTCCAGGATACTATAATCGACCGAGAATTCCAGGTTTTCTTGCAAATAAAGAAATTAGTGTAAATGATATTATAGCTTATGATTTTGACTGGTACAATAGAAGAAAAATTGATTTACACATTAATGAGAGAGTAGAGAAGATTAATGTTGAAGCTCATCTAATTAAAACGACAAATCATTCATATTCATATGACCAAATGTTAATAGCGACTGGAGCAACTTGTCTGATTCCTCCTATTGATGGTCAGCATTTAAACCATTTTTATACAATCAGAAACCTCAGCGATGCTATAAAAATACGTAATAGATTCAAATCAGGAAAAAAAGCTGTAATCATAGGAGGAGGAGTTTTAGGTCTTGAAGCAGCAAATGCGGCTGTATCACAAGGATTGAAAACAACTGTGATTGAATATTTTCCATATCTTTTACCAAGACAACTTGATGAAGAAGGCGGTAAAATTTTACAAAAGATTCTTGAATCCCGTGGTATTAACATCCTAGTTGGGAAATCCGTTCAAAGCATTTTAGGTTCAGAAGAAGTTGAACGGGTTCTAATTAATGATGGATCAGAGATTCCAACAAATATTGTTTTAGTATGTACAGGAATTAAACCGAGAATAGACTTAGTCAAAGACATTTTAAAAATTAATAAAGGGATTATTGTAAATGAATACCTTGAGACCTCTATATCTAATATCTATGCTGCTGGAGATTGCGCAGAATTTCAAGGACGAATATATGGGCTTATTCCCCCAAGTATCGAGCAAGCAAAGATAGCTGCGGCTAATATGATAGACCCTAGGTCAGAAGAATATTATGGATCCAAAATTTCCTCAACTCTCAAAGTAACTGACTTATTTTTAAGTTCATTTGGCTATAAGGGAAATGAAAACGAATTAGGATATGAATCTATCAAATTTGTCAGCAAGGAACAATATGTTAAAATTTATGTGCATGAAGACAAAATTAAAGCTGCAATTGTTCTAGGAGTAAGAAAATTATTACCAATAATCAAGAATATATTTAATAAAGAATTATCGTTATCAGAAAATTTATCTAAAATACAAGAAATCACACAGGATATAATTGAAGAAAAATAGAGTGAATTATGAAATTTCTATTAT
>JBHLKP010000032.1:0-27218 GCA_048886525.1 Candidatus Hodarchaeota archaeon
TATTCCTGTCCTCCATTATAACGATTCATATTGAGAAATTAAATTTACTTTGTGAATAGGACAACAAACGAATTATTAGTAATTATAAAATAAAATGGGGACAGTAATTTGATCAGTTGAATTGATGTTTTTTTTCTGTTCTTTTTAAAGGTTTATTTGTTCGATAAAGTGCTAAAATCGCTATAAATATATATAAGCCGTATCCCAGAACTTCTATTAGTGCTGGATTATCATTCCAGCCAAACAATCCCACAATTATTCCCCCAATAATACTTTTCTCGAATCTTGTTAAGTATAAAGGATCATAACTCCATCCAAAGAGAAAGAACAAAATATCTCCCAGTATTGTGTTATTGATATTCCATACTTCCGTCCAGATGAAAAGATCTACCAACGAGGATCCACTCATTTCAAGAAATTCATAAATTTCGTGAAATGCATGCGCAAACAATCCTGCTGCAAACAGCACCAATATTATACTGGTTACTTGAAAGAATCTCTTAATATCCAATTTCTTTGTCGATTGGAATAATATAAAGGATATTATTGTTGCTACTACAACTCCAATCAAAAAACCAATAATATTTATGAAAAGGGAAAGTAGTACACCTTGTGTCTCTAAAGTGCCCAAATAATTCGCATAAAGAAGTAAAACTAATTCAGCTCCCTCTCGTGCAACTGAAAAGAATACTAGTAATATTATCCCCATTTTTTGTTGATTTGTGATAACCTTATCAATTTTCTCATGAAATTCAGTTTTAATGTTCTTTGCTTGTTTATTCATCCATATAATCATCCAAGAAAGTACAAATGCTGCCAAGAACATTATTACCCCCTCAAACAATTCCTGATATCCTGTCAAATTAGAAAAGACATTCAGAAACAGCCATGCAATTCCAAAACTGAATACAATCGCTCCTAGAACCCCCAATAATATATCCCGACGTAAATCCTTTCTATTGATTAATGTTAGATAGCTTGAAATTATACCAATGATTAAAACCGCCTCTAAAACTTCTCTTAGAGAGGTTATAAAACTGAAAACTATTCCTGAAATTAGTTCGGATACCATTTGGATTCACAGACATGATTTATGAGAATATATTAACTATTGTTAATTCCATGTACTACTTTTGTCAGGTATTTTTAAGCTTAGCTATCTGAAATCGGTTTTCCCTCTTATTTCTCGCTCAGTTTTTAAGAATTTATTAAGATTCTAATATTAATCCTTTAATATATTTAATTAACAGTTTTAATTTAAGTATATTAGCAGAAAGTGTAAGAATTCTCAAACTATTCTCATTGGTTGGTTATGGTGAGTTGGGAGTTCTTTTACTCCGCAAGATGGTCCCATCCAGCAAACTAACATTTCTTTTCCGTTAATTTCCTCAATATGCATTGGTTTTCCACAATGTTTAGGAATATCTTCACTTAAATTGCACTCTTGACAAATTAATTTAGTACTCATGCTTTTTTTCTTCCTCATCAATCTTCTAATACTTAGATATTCAAAAAAAATAATATAATCAAAATTTTATTAGTGTTCAGGTTCGAAATTCCGAATTTGTATAAAGACACTCGGTTCCAAGAGTATAATTAGCTGAAATATGCTTGAAATTGCAGCTAATAGATTCGCAATAATTTTATAGAGACATTATTTTTCATGGTTTTTTGTTCCTGAATTAATGTACTTAAATAATTTATTTTGGCTGAAGCAATCTAGAATATAGTGGTGATATCGTTGGTAAAATTACCCAAAACAGACCCTTATACTGACCAAAAATGGAGTTACTATCCAGAAGGTCTGCAGGAATCAATAGACTCCAATGAATACATTATTGGTGTATATTATGCAGCGTTTAGTAGTACTCTAGATCCATGGTATATGGGCCAAGTTGTTGTACAAGAACAAACAGTCGGAAGTTATTATCCTGTAATCTCTGATCCAAAAGATATTCTCCGTAAGTTCTCTGCAAAGGTTATAGGGGTATATGAGGTTCCCCCAATTGAAATTGGCATACCTAAAGATGTGAAAGAACGAGAATACATAATTAATATTGCATATCCATTAGCAGGTTTAGATTCAGAAATTCCATTATTATTAACAACACTAATGGGAAATATTAGTTTAGGAGGGAAGGTAAAATTACTTGATGTAATTTTCCCTCAGGCGTTCCTAGCGAATTACCAAGGACCGAAATTTGGGATAGAAGGAATCCGGGGTAAGTTAAAGATTCCAGAGAGGCCTCTTTTGTGCAATATTGACCATGCTTATACAATTGATGATGGTAAGAGTTTATTCTACGAAGCTGCAGCTGGTGGAGCAGATATTATCAAAGATGACGAATCTACGGCAGGTAATATCCCCTATCTTCCTCTAGAAGAACGTGTTTCCACCTACATGGAACAAAGGGATCGCGTGAAAGAGGAAACTGGAGAAGATACAATTTATGCTGTTAACATTACTGCTGGCCCTAAAACAATTTTTGAAAATGCTGATAAAGTAATAGAATGCGGTGGTAACGGTTTAATGGTCAATTACTTAACTGTAGGATTACCAGTGGTTCGTACACTGACTAGAGATCCAAGTATTAATCTTCCCATCTTAGGTCATATGGATTTTGCAGGGGTCTACTATGAATCTGATATGTCAGGAATCTCCTCCTTTCTTATCATGGGAAAATTAGCCCGATTAGCTGGATTAGATATATTAGTTTATCCCAGTGCATACAGTAAAGCCCCGTTCATTCGTGATAAATATTTGGCTTGTGCAAAAGCTCTCCGTTATCCATTCTATCACTTGAAACCTATCCTACCAATGCCTTCCGGTGGAATTACTCCTGGGATTGCTCTTAGGATAATAAAAGATCTTGGTAAAGATATCTTAATTGGCGCTGGAGTAGGCATTCATTCTCACCCACAAGGTACAAGAGCTGGAGCAAAAGCATTTAGACAAATAATAGATATTGGTATCTCATCAGACCTTGATGAGGCCGAAGATGATCTTGAAGATTACCTTGATGAACATGATGACATGTATCATGAATTAAGACAAGCAGTAGAATCGTGGGGTAAAACAGGTATTCAATATAAAAAAGTCTAATCTAATAATCTGGGGATAAAAATAGAAGGACTGTTTAAGTGGCTGCATTCACACGAATTAAAGATATTTCAGATCTATTACGCATAAGCTTATGTTTTCTTGCTAGTTTTGTAGTCTTACTAGCTGGATATGTAGCATATCGTCTAAATGGGGTACAGACAAACAACTTTGTTCCCCAAGATTTTTTTTCATTTATTTTACAGAACGAAATAGTTCCACTTGAAGGAATACTGGTTGGTATTATTGTTCCATTTCTTTTGATTGCAGGAACTCATGTAATCAATGATTATTTTGATTATGAAAACGATGTTATTAATAAACGGCTAGATCGGCCATTAGTACGTGGAAGTATATCCACGAGGACAGCATTAACTCTTGCTCTCAGTTTCTATATCATAGCATTAGCTATTACCATAATTGAAACCTTACTTTGGCTACCAATACACTTTATCGTAGCAACAGTCTTATTTATTCTTCTTGGCATTGGATACAACTTTGGTGTTAAGAAGTATGGTATAATTGGTAATATTTGGGTTAGTATGGGTTATATAATGCCTTTTTTAATGGGAACCTTTATTGTAGGGTTAGTTAATGAATGGGTTATTTTGAACGTAATAGTCCTTTGTTTTTTCATTTTCTTTTTAGCATTAGGACGAGAAGTTCTGAAAGATATTATGGATATTGATGGGGACAAAATGACTGGGAAAAAATCAATAGCAGTTGTTTTTGGTGCTCACTGGGCTGCGAAAATATCTGGATTGATCTATATTTTAAGTATCCTGTGTGGTTGTTCATTATTTCTATTTCTCGGGTTTAAAAACAATATTATTTTCATTATTGGATTCTTAATTGTCATAGTTTTGTTGTTGAGAACTTCTTACTTATTAAACAAGAATCCAAGTCTTGAAATTGCCATAAAAGGACGAAAATACTCTCGATGGTCTTTATGGTGGTCAACTGCGTTAATATTGGTAAGTAGTTTATTTATTTAAAAAAAGGAGATAGTTGGTTAGTACTAATTTATTCTAATAAATCTTGCTATTTTTCAATACGAGAGTCAATTCTAATCTAGTATAAAAGGACAATTGTGAATTTTGAGAGAATCAATAAATAAAGTACTATGCTAGTGGAATGAAGTAGAAGAATGACTATTAGTAGAATTTTCTCACTTTTAACAAATAAAAAAGATTATTTCATGGGTAAATACACTTTTAAGACAATTGCTAGAATTGCGGTAATTTGTGTTATCATAGGTACAAGTAATTTTATTTTATTATCATCTATTGCAGCTTTACTTTATCCTGGAGGATATAAATACTTTGAATATGTCTTTAGCGATCTTGGGAGAGTTAAAGCATTCAATAATGAATATAATCTCATGTCTTCGACAGTATTCTCTTTTACGGTGGTAACTACTGCTTTATTGCAGATTCCGTTTTGGCTTGTAATTCGACACTTTTTTACTCAGAGCGGTTTTGAAAAAAAAATGAGCAGTTTTGGATCATTCTTAGGACTAACAACAGTCTTTATACAAGTAGGTATTGCGTTTTTTCCAATTGATACAGAAGAATTAATACATGCAATTTTTGCTCAGTCATTTTTTTTATTAACTGGCTTCTCTATTCTTATTTACTCTATTATTATCTTTCAAAATGGTAATTATAACAGATCTTATGCTTATACTGGATTTTTTATTTCTCTTGCAGTTATTCTGTTTATCCTCGGGATATATGGGTTTCTTCAAGCATTCATGCAGAAAATGATTGTATATAGCTACGTAATTTGGATTTTAATACAAGCATACAATATCTGGATCAGGTCATCAATTTGTTAATGGTATTTCAAATATTATTTCTTTGTTTTCTGATGAGTATATGATAAAACAAGACTAAATAGACTTGCTAAAGCTAGACATAAACCTCCAATAGTTGTTATAATATCCAGTGTGACATTTTGTGATAATAACCAAGAGCCTATGAATGATCCAATGCCAAAAAAAAAGATTCCTATTGATTGTAAGCCTCCTACAATAGTTTCTGGTTGGTTTTCATGTTTATGTTCATGTTTATGTAAACCTAGAATGAACGATCCACTAGGACTGAATCCTAAGTCTAAATGCTTGTGAGAATGTGTGAATTGTTGTACGCTTTCATTGCTTAGGACTGCTTTATTACGAGCTGGTTCCAAAAATCCTTCAGCTAACCCTGCGAGGAAAAGAATCACAAATAGCGAAATTATTAGACTAATTTCTGGATAAAAAATCACAACAGATGCTTTTAACAGCAAACTGAGAATAAGTGGTAGAGGATATCCCCGTTTATCAATAATTTTTCCCGCAAAAATCTGGCTTACTCCCCAAGTTATATCCCCAATAAGATAACCAAGACTCAAACTTATAGTATCAATTCCCTGCCGAGTTAATAAAATAGAAAGATTTGGCGTGTAGAGGCCATGTGCGAAGTCATAGAGCGAATAAATGATCATTAAGATTCCGATGGATGGAATAGCAATTAGTGCATTAATCCAAGTACTAATGTGTAAATGCTGAAATTTCCAGCCTTGCGGTATTAAATTAACGCTTGATTTAAGAGAAATATCAAGAATAATTAATGAAAGAAAAGTAATAATTAAGGTAATGTATGAAATAATTTGTATACCTTGACTAGAACTAAATTTACCAATCTCTAAAAGAGAGTTCCAAAGTAAACCTGCAAAACCTTGACCAACAGCCAAACCGCTGAAGACAGCCGCGAATAATCCCCCAATTACTTCTCCTTCTCGGTTTGGAAACTGAGTAGCAATTGATACTATGGATATGAATAAAAGTCCATATCCTAGTCCCTCAAAGGTTCTTGAAAGAGCAAGAATATGTGAATCATTTGAAATCCCCATGATCAACATCAGAATAACCAGAAATAAGCCTCCAATGATCAATCGAGATCTGTTTGAAGTGAGAATCATTCCAAAAAATAGGAATCCTAAGATTTGGCCTATAGTAAAAACTGAACTAGAAAAAGAAATCAAAGCTTCATTTCCTCCAAGATTTAACATTTGAAAAGGGAAAAGGAAACGGAAACAACCCAAACTCATATGCATTGCTAGCAATCCTAAGAAATATCGTTGTAATTGTCTGTTAGATAGTATCAACATTTATCTCACTGCGTCTCTTTTCGTTCAATGGATTTTTAGCAATAATCTGGTTAAGTTGTAAATCAAACATCCTGTTATAAGCTTCTTCTTCGAAAATCGAAAAGTTGAACATTTGAACGAATATTCAAATGATTTAAATAAGCGATGAGCTCTTTCTTTACATGAAAGGTTTTGATTGATGATGACTGAACCGTGTAAGACTCTTGAGATTCATCCTGAAAAAGTGGATCAAGCTCGAAAAAAGTTAAAGAATGTTGATCCTTTCAAATTAGCAGATTTTTTCAAGCTTTTATCCGGAGAAACAAGAATTCGTATACTTTTAGCATTAAGTGAAACTGAATTATGCGTATGTGATCTTAGTGAGGTTTTGGATATGAGTGTTTCTGCCATCTCTCATCAATTACGACAATTAAAACAAGGTCACTTTGTAAAAGCTCGTCGTGATGGCAAGGAAGTTTATTACTCCCTAGAGATTGAACATCTCCAGCCCATTCTATTACAAACAATAGAACATCTTCAAGAAGAAATTTTTCCTTGAGGTTACATAACTAATGGATCGTCAAATTTCAAAGTATACATTAGAAGGTTTATCGTGCTCAAGTTGTGCTATAATAATCGAGGATTTGTTAAAAGATCATTATAAGTCCTTCGTTCAAGTTAATTTTGCTACTCGTACTCTTTCAATAGCTTCTGAAGATTTAAAAGGAATAAATGAAATAATTTCAAAGGTCGAACCTGGGACACAAGCTCGACCAAAGGAAGGAATAAAGAACGGTTTTGGCTTAAAAAGATATGACTGGATATACTTACTACAAATATTCCTATCATTTTCACTTTTAATCTTAGGTAGTTACTTTTTAGCAAATTCAGTTTCAGAAGGTTGGATACTGATCAGTCAAATTATTCTATTATCTTCTTATCTAATTGCTGGATGGAAAGTTTTATGGAAGGCAATCCTTCAGCTTAGGAACCTTGATTTTACAAATGAATACTTTTTAATGACTATTGCAACCTTAGGAGCAATTATCCTCCAAGAAGTACCAGAGGCGGTTGCTGTAATGCTTTTTTATACTGTCGGAGAATTCTTGCAGTCTAAAGCGGTTGATCATTCACGTAATTCAATTAGCGCATTGATTGACCTCCGACCAGATCAAGCTCATATAATTAATGATCAACTTGTTTCAACCGTTCCTGTTGAAGAGGTTAATATAGGTGATATAATTCTCGTTAAACCAGGAGAACGAATACCATTAGATGGTACAATTATTATTGGTCATACTACATTAGATATGTCTGCAATAACTGGGGAATCCCGTCCTGTACGTGCTAATCTTGGTACAGAAGTATTATCGGGATCAATAACCAAGGACAGCATACAAATTCGTGTAACCTCTCCTTCTCATGAATCAACTATTACAAGAATTCTGAACGCTGTAGAGAATGCAACCGATAACAAATCGAAAACTGAGTTATTCATCACTCGATTTGCTAGATATTACACCCCATTTGTATTAATGAGCGCTTTTCTTCTCGCAATAATCCCTCCATTCTTCTTACAAGAACCAATGGAGATATGGATTTATCGTGCGTTAGTGATTTTGGTAATTTCATGTCCTTGTGCCTTAGTCGTTTCAATTCCTCTTGTTTATTTTTCTGGAATTGGAAAAAGTTCTCATGAAGGTATCTTATTGAGAGGAGCTAATGTGATTGATTCTCTGAATGAAATTTCAGCTGTACTTTGGGATAAAACTGGAACATTGACAGAGGGATCATTTCGTGTTGTTTCAATTATTCCATCTGAGGGTTACAGTGAAACAGATGTCTTAGCTGTAGCTGCTTTAGCAGAAGCTCATTCAAATCATCCAATTGCAATCTCAATAAGAGAGGCATATGCAAAAGATCTAGATTTAACAAATATCGAAAACTATGAAGAGATACCAGCTTTAGGAATAAAGATGAAAACATCTTCTGGTGATCATATTATTGTTGGAAATGACAAAATGATCCATCATATTGATTGTCCTCATTCCGAATGTATAGATGAAGACACAGTTGTATACGTTGTAAAAAATGGTATTAATATTGGATGGATTATTATTGATGATCAAATTAAAGATGAATCATTTATTGCTATCGATAATTTAAAGGCTAATGGTATAAAAAATATTTCACTATTAACTGGGGACACAAAAAAGGTTGCAGAACAAGTTGGGGCCGAATTAGGTATTTCACGGGAAAACATTTTTGCCAATCTCAATCCAATTAATAAACTAGAGATTTTGGAACAATTCATTCTCAAGTTTCCAAACAAAGGTTCGGTTCTATTTGTAGGTGACGGTGTAAATGATGCTCCTGTCATTGCTAGGGCCGATATTGGTGTTGCAATGGGTAGTATAGGATCAGATGCAACTATTGAGGCTGCAGATTTAGTTATCATGGATGATAATCCTTCAAAATTGGGTAAAGCCATAGATATTGCCAAGAGAACGCATGGAATAGCAAGACAGAATATTATCATGGCTTTAGGTATCAAGTCGCTCTTCATAATATTAGGAGCAATGGGTCTCGCTTCAATGTGGGTTGCAGTGTTTGGCGATGTTGGGGTTACAATTCTCGCTATACTTAACTCTCTCCGTTTATTACAATAATTCAATTTTGGAGAATTTTGTTAAGATTCTTTATTACAATCTAATCCAACGTTTTATATTTTAGACTTCCGAAACGGTGACAAAACGTTTTGTTCCCTCTTGGTGTGAAATATCCAATATGGTCGAGATTCAATCCATAAATCCTTACCAAATTTCACAGTAATGAAGCTAATAGAAAGTAACACAAGTCCCAATAAAAGTGGGACTATTCCAATTATACTTCGATTCCAAAAAGCGGCAAGTCCAATTATTAATAGAAATAGACCCGTAATAAAAAGCAAGAAACCACTAAAAAGACAAAGAACTGCAAATTTCGGAAATGGAAAGAGATATAACTTCCATTTATTCCTATTGCTTTTTTTAGCAGTAAGACTGCTTTCAAATTGCTCTATTAATTCATCTTCTGAGCTCATCAACCGCTATCTCTCATAATTGTCTACATATTATATAGAGATATCTCTTTTAAGGTTTTTGAACACAAAATTTCAGAATCTTTTACTCCTTTGGAAGATTTGCAGGTTAGGGAAGATAGAGAAAATACTCTTTAGTCTTGCACGGATGAAAAAACGATAAATCTTTGGTAGTTTACTTCCAGCTCAAACTAAAACTCCACAGAGAATAGATGGATTAATTATGTTTCATTCGAGATTACTCCATCTCGAATTACCTCCTGTTTCGGTAATTCAATCTTGATCACAATTTTAAAGATTCTTTACTTCTTTTCTTTTAACAATCATTTTTTGAATGCTAATTTATTTCAAAATCCATATTAGTTGGGATCAAAACTAACTTAATTAATTATGTTAAACATTATCATCACTAATTCTTTGGGGTGCTTACTATCGCAGTAGACTATGGTATGTCATTAATTGATGAATTAAAAGAGGTTCTTAAAAGGCGTCGAAATGTTCTTGATATATTTGGCACTTATAAGACAATGTATGATGAATTACTACATGATTTAGCCAATACTTACAACAGTGATATTGATACGGTGGCATCTGCCTTCTATTTAGCCAATTATGTCATGGATAATCTTCAAAGCGAAGAAGGAAGATTAGATGATGAAGAACGAGTTCAAAATGTCTTGAAGAATCTCATAAAAGCCAAAGAACATTTGACTGTTGATTTTGAAACCCTAGTCCACATTTATTCTTTAATCGCCGACTGGGCTGTTAGAATCGAGAAAGAGGTTGTTAAAAATGCTCGATTACTAGTTAATCCTTATGTAATAACCACAAACATTGTAGACATTTATGCAGTCCCTCTATTCTCATTTTTACATCAGCTTATACCTGATCTCGATCTCAGATGGGCAATGGCTGAGCTAGATGCTTCTTTGCAAAAAAGATTCTCTGCGCCAATCTATGAGGAATTAATAAACCAATATCCAGTCGATTCTATGAATAAACAAACGTATTTTGACGCTGGTTTTCACATTATTCGAAATTTTGTAGATAGTTATTTCAAAGAAAAATTCAAGGAAGGAATTCAGAAATTAGAAGCCTTTGGGGATATAGGGCGTAAATCTTATAATTACGCATGTTCATTATTTTATAATATAAATTCTCGAGAATTATATACGGATATAGCAAGGGATGATCAGATCGAGCTTACTGATCAACTAAATGATGAATTAAAGAATTCACTCCTAATCAACAAGATTGTAAAAAAACCAGAGAATATTTACAATCTCTTATTTGCAAAATATCATGTTAAACTAAAAATTGAAGGCCAGAGAACCGAGGAAAGGTTCTTTTACATTCAGAATTTTGAAGAGGAAGAAGATGAATTTAATCATGATGAATTATTGGGGGTTTGGAATTATTTTCTTCTATCTGAAGAAAACGTGAACTTACAATCAATCATTTCTTATTCAAAGCAAAGATGTGTAGATATCCGAGGTATTAAGAGGCGAATGGGCGATTTTCATGAATCGTCTCTAACTGATGTAAATATATTACTATCCGCATGGATGGAGATGTACATTCACAATTTACAAGAAGAATATAATTTTCTTGAACTGAAAGATAGTCTGAGAGAACAGGGTTTTATTCCAATTGGTATCCTTAAGCAATCAAAGGAACAACCTGTTGTAGAAATGCTTCTAGACACAGTTAAATCAATTTCATCAAAGCGAATGGAAACTTTAGGAATTAAATCAAGTATGATTACGAAAGAACAAGTAGTTCATCTATTAGATCACCTAAAACTTATAACTGATCATTCTTCTAATTTAATTCGTTTATTACTTTTACAGCATAATCCAGCTATTGAGGTTGAATTTTATCCAGAAGAAATACTTTATGAACACCAGCAATTCCCAGGAAAACATTTATTACTGTTATTTTCGATAGATGAATCTACTCTAGCAGGATTGATCTGTCCAAATGAAGCTTCTCTTGAATTTAGTGCAAGTTCATTAAAATCTCGCCAGATATTAAGTAAAATAAACCAGTTATTAACTGATTTAAGATACAAAAATTTAGAAGATGCTCGTGCAACAAAAATGGATACCTTTATTACTAGAGGAGTGGAGTTTTTACTAGAACCAGGACATTTTTGGATCTCTGGTAATATTATTGAGTCTCTTGTATTGTCTAAAGGTCCTTCTGTTTCTGATCGTATAGACTTGATAGTGAAACTTGAAGAAGAACGTCTAGCAAATGTGAGAATTGCAGAAGCTAATAGGCAGATGGCGCTGGAAAAAGAAAGAATAGAAAGATTAAATTCACTCCAAAGGATTTACTTTAATGATAGAGTTTTAGGTAGACTGGTTGATGAGCTCGCTCTTAAAATGCAGAATAAAATATTATCTCAATTAAAGAATAGTTTTCCAGATGTTTATAAACTCGAATCGATGGAAGAAGCTAATAAAATAAAATTAATTGATTATGAGAAAGCTATAGAGAAGGATAAAGCCTTTTTATATGAAATTAGAGAAAATTATAATGAACTCATGTCTGAGATAAGTAATGATTGGGGTATAAATACAACCAAAATTACTGAGCATCTAAAAAATATTTGGGATTTGATAAAAAATTTGACCCAAGAAGACTTATCATAATTTAGTTTTGTTTTTTTTCCATTGATTGCTTTTCGATTTTTTGTTCTTCAAGATAAACAATTAAATAAATTCCCCCAAGATGTAAACATATTAAAATTGCCCAAAGGAGAAAAATGATAATATCTTCCGTTCCAGTGAGCCACATTCCCATAAATAAGCCATATGAAGTTGCTACAACAATCGCATATGCTAGTTCTTGAAAAGCGAATTTCCTCAAATCTTCACCGCAGAAGTATCTCATCATTTTAGTAATTACAGCGTCTTTACGTTAATGTGGGTTTACAAATATTATAGAATTTTGATTCTTAAATTTACTTCTTTATTTTAATCTCTGTTATTTTCTTTTCAGTTCAACGTTTGAAAGTCTTTATGAATAATAAAAGAAAAATACTACCGATAATTGAGAGAATTCCCGCAAGAGCGAAAGAAGCTCCAACTCCATAATAAATTGTTCCTCCAATATCATATGTTACCCCAATTAATGCATCATATATAATTCCGCCTACAATAGGACCTATTGTGGATCCTAAATTAAATAATGATTGAACAATTCCAAATTCTTTACCTCTA
This sequence comes from Candidatus Hodarchaeota archaeon, assembly GCA_048886525.1. GTDB lineage: Archaea > Asgardarchaeota > Heimdallarchaeia > Hodarchaeales > Hodarchaeaceae > Hodarchaeum. The sequence continues at coordinate 12,539 of JBHLKP010000032.1, forward strand.
ACCTCTTGGGGGACAAAATCACTCTGCATTGCGCGAAATGAAGGTTGATAGATACTCCATAGAAATCGTTGAATTGCAAACATAAGAACTACGGCTAATAATCCCCAATTAAATCCAATAAAAAGATAAGTCATTCCTCTAAGTACGCCTGAGATCCAAGTAACACTTTTTCTCCCAGTTTTGTCACTCATATAACCACCTAAAGGATTTCCTGAAAGTGCGAGAAGTCCAACAATACCTATAATCAGTGCAATATAATCAGGGTTTAATAAATATACATCATCAAGAAATAGAGTAATAATCGGGAAAATCATTGCATTACCAAATCCATTTATCACCGCAACAAAATAAATGGTATATAGATTCAAATTTCGATAGCTATTTCTTGTTGAAAAGGCTTGAATCAAATATTTTGGACTTTGAAAAAATTTCGAAGTCATTTCCTTTATTGCTGATCTAAAATAACTAACAAGAGGGATCTCCTCTGAATGAGTGGGGTCTTTTACCAATATTGCTACTATAAAAGTAGCAACAATCCCCATGATCCCCTGACAAATGAAAGTTAAGCGATATGACAGCTCCGGAGACATTTTAGCTATACCATTTAGTGCTGAATAGAAAATAGCCCCAATAAATGGCCCAGAGGCCATTCCGCCTTGCATGCTTAGCATAAAATATCCTAAATTCCTTCCTGTCATCTCTTTTGTCGAGGTATCAACAATCAGGGCCTCACCCACAGGCCATACGGCTGCAGATGCTAAACCTTGTAATGTACGTAGCAATAACAAAGATAAAAAATCATAAGCAAGGCCATAACCAACGAGTAAGAAAGCATAGATAGTCATACCAACTAAAATGATGGGTTTCCGGCCTGAGGAGTCTGATAAATCACCAAAGGCAGGAGCAAGTAAAAACCTCATGAACATAAACGCTGATGTCATTAAACCAATCTGAAAAGCGATACCAATAGTAATGTTAAAAATAGCAAATTCTGATAATATTTCATCAGCGTATAAAGGAAAAAAAGGCATTATCACTCCGAATCCCAGTGTAACCGTGAAAGAACTTAAACACAGGGCAAAAAGATTCTTTTTTGAATCTATACCTTTAGAGTTTGAATCATCGGTGTTCAGATTGTTTCAAGTCCAGCTGAAGCGTTTATGTCATAATCAGGTTTAATTTTGCAATAATAATTCTTCAAAATCAGCCCAGTGTGTTAATGTTGCGTAAGGAGGTTCAGGGAATAAGTTTTGATTAATTTCTCGTGAATAAAAGTGAATAAATCTTATACCTACTTTTTGAGCAGCGATTGCGTCAATATAAGAATCTCCAATATATACTACGCTTATAGGAGACAGTTTATATTTTTCAATGATTTTTATAATTCCCTCCGGGTCAGGTTTGGCCTTAGAGAAGTCCTCTCGAGTAAAAATTTCAAATTTTCTTAGAAATTCGAATTGAGGTTTAGTAAGATACAGAGTTATAGTATCCTTTGAATTATTCGTTAATATTGCAGATTCTATATTTAATTTACTTAAAATTTCAGGAATTCTTTCAGCTCCTTGCAACACTGTGGCAAATTCCGCTGCACTCTTTTCTAACGTTATCATTCTTCTTTTACCTTCAATATAATTTTTAGGATGAGTTTTTTTTAACTTTGTCAGTAACTTAAGGATGGGAGTATTCTTAATTATATCATCCGATAAAGGTGGATTAAATAATTCTGCTATTGAATATCTTATCCTGCTATAATCTATATTTGAGCGGATTAAAGTATCATCGAGGTCAAATATAATTAATTTTAACGATTTAATCATTGAATATATCACTTAACCAAAGAATTCAGATGTAAAACTGGGGAAGATATTTCTTATGTATTTTAAGATAATCCTCTATTAGACTTTCAGCTAGTGTTAAATCATCAACCATTAAAGCAAATGCCTGAAGAGCGAGGTTTCGATCCCCTTCAATAGAAGATTTAGTTATTAATTTCGCTATTGATATTTCTCGTCGGCAAAGAGCAGCAATTCCTTCAGGCAATTTCCCCATATTCATTCCAGAAACTCCATAACGGTTTACAAGTGCTGGAACTTCTACTATTGCGTCATTTGGAAGATTACTTATAGCTCCTTTATTCTCAATATTAACTAAAGGTTCATAAGCATTCGCATCAGAAACGATTTCCGCGATGATAGCATCTCCCCTTTCCACAGGGTTTGTCACAAGATCAATCTCACGTTTTCCTGATATTATCTCTCTAATTCTTTGCCACATTGCTTCTCTTTTCACTTTTCCTCGTTCAAAGTCATAGAGCTGAATTTGGTATTTTTCCCAGTTTAATTTAGTAAAAGTATATGGCAAATATTCTGCCAAGTGACAATCACCAGGGACAGGCAAAATTCCAAAAATTTTAAATAAATGTTGAGTTAAAGGTTCGAAGTTAGGATTAACATCTTTAGTTTCTCGAATTAATGGATAGATATCCTCCCCAGTATCTCTACGTCTAACATCTAACATCCATGTAAAATGATTAAGTCCTGCAGCCTTGATATCATACGATCCCATTGCCATTATACAAAAATTCGTGAAAATATCCATACTTTTGTCATCCCATCTGAATTCCAAATCTAAGTTCTCTGAGATCCCAAGATCTCTGGCCAAGTATCGGCCAAGAATTCCATATCCATGAAATAATTGATGACATAATCCAATACATTTTACTTTGGCATATTGAGCAGCATATCCTATTCTTGGAACTGGGTTAGTAAAATTAATAAGCCAAGCATTAGGAGCAATGTCATGTATATCATATAAAATAGGCATGATAAAAGCTAATCCACGAGCAGTGTGACCGAAACTACCAGGACCTCCATTTTCTGCATAGTGATATATACCATGTTTTAATCCGATTTCGTAATCCTTCAACCACGTTTCTTCTCGATCAACTGCTACTGATAAAACGACAAAATCAGCGTCTTCTAGTGCTTTTTTTCGGTTCATTGTTGATGCTATCTCAACTTTAGAATTCCATTCTTTTTTGAGAACACATGCTAATTTTGTAATCGTTTTGAGATTGGATTCATTAATATCAACCAGTGTTAGTTTAGCTCCTCCTCTCAAAATCTCGTGATCGATTATTCCAGTTAAATTTTCTAAACCAAAGCTTGCGCTTCCTGCACCTATTATTACAATTTTAGGGTCATAAGACATAATAAGTTCCTCTTTATAGAATGATTAGGCGTTTTCAAGGAGATTTAACCTTCTGTGAGAAGCTTGGTTATGTTTGTAAAAAAGTAAGAATTCCTTGTAAAGACGATTATAAATTTCATTATTTTTTTCTGTGGGTTTAAATATTCTATCGAACTGAATAAACTTAGGAATTTCGTTGAATGTAATATATCCTAGGGCTATGGAAGCAATAAATGCCGCTCCTCTAGCATTAGCTTGGATTGGGTCTTTAACTCTGCGAATAGTCCGATTAAAAACATCAGCAAAAATTTGGCACCAAATATCTGATCTAGCTCCTCCTCCGATGAAATTTAGAGGATTCATTTTCCTTTTAACGAACTTTTCGACATATTTTAAAACCCATTTTTGGTTGTAAGCAACCCCCTCAAACACTGCTCTAATAATATGCGACTTATTAGTATTAAGAGAAATATTGAAGAAGCTACCTCGAACAGTATGATCATCAATAGGCGTTCTCTCCCCATATAACCATGGTGTAAAAATTAAGTTATTACTTCCAACAGGAACATTTTCAACGATTTTATCAAACATTTGATATACTTCTGGGTTACCATAGTAATCCTTATCGTTAGAATAAAATATATTGTCTCTCAGGAAGTTTAAACATTGGCCTGCGCTCTCTTGTTCATTCGCAACAAAATATTTTCCTGGAATAGCAGAAGGGATAGATGCAATATTATGAAAAATGTCTGTCTTCTTAAAAGGGACGTGACAAATAATCCAAGCGGACGTACCTACGTATAAATGACCAGTAAAATCATCTACAGCTCCGCTTCCGATTATAGCTGATTGTAAATCAGGTGAACCCATTATTACTTTAACATCACGATTGATACCTATCTCATCTGCTACTTCTGTTTTTATCGAACCTAAAATGTCGTTTGAGTGTTTTAAAACAGGAAATTTTTCCTTGTCTACTCCCAACCGCTTAATTAATGACTTATCATATTTAATTTGATTAATATCTCGATTATCAGTAATCCAATGAAGAGTAATCGAATCGTATGAAGAAGCGATTTTCCCTGTTAATTTACTATTAATGTAATCTTTACATTCTAGAAATTTAAATGTTTTATCATATATAGTTGGTAATTCATGTTTTAAATATAATATATGAGCAATCGGATCTTTTCCAGTTAATGAAGGGGCTCCTCCGGCTATACGTATGAATTTATATATATCTCGAATAGGATACCCAGAGATTTTGATGAAACCACGTAATTGCTTTTTAATATAAGGTGCTCCACGCGAATCCATCCAGATAATTGCATTCATTAGGTGATTACCGTCTTTATCCACTGGTACAGTTCCAGACCATTGACTGGAACAACATATACCTACAATATCATCAATAGGGACTAGATTTTTCTCAATGAGACGTTGAGAGGTATTAATCAAAGCTTGCCACCATTCATCTGGTTTTTGTTCCGCTCCCCCTTCTCCTTTGAGATAAATAGGTGTTTGTTCAAAAATAAAGTCTAAAACTTTTCCATGAATTGATACTAAGGCAGTTTTTACCCCTGAAGTACCATGGTCATACGCTATTATGTATTTCTCCTCTTTTTTCACGCTATGTCACCAAACTGTAGGCTTTTTAGCGTACATAAAATTTTTATAATACTTTCTCATAGATCCAGTTTTTCTATATTACCATCAGAATTAATGGATTTAATTAATAGTGGTGACCTTTCTCCAGTCGTTTCATCGAGTTCTAAATTCTCTCGCATAACATTTAAAAATTCTAATGGATTTATACATGCTTCTGGAGGTAAAACTCCCTTTCCTTTAACCAATCCTCTAACCATAAGAACCACTCCAAAAGATGCTGGTAAACCGGTACCTTCTCCCATCGCTTGCCCTTCTGAAGCTAGAGAGAATACATAAGTATGTCGTTTACCATTTTGTTTTCCCTTAATAACAACTTTCAGACAACCCTTTTGTTTCCCAAAAGTTGTTTGCTTGAGAATTTTTTCTCTCTGATCAATTATATAGGATATGGCAAAATCGATTGGCGAAATTTTAGTACCTTTGACATTAATTGGTTCATTATTAGTGATTCCAAGTTTAACAATGTCAGTAATCAGATAAAAATATTCAGGTGGTAAGACAGTTCCTTTATTTGTAACTCGTTGAACACCCTTAATGTATTTAGGGAGTGTTATTGTTTCAGGGTGAGGATAGGGATGAACACGATATTTACCAATTTTATGGAACATAACTTCTTCTTCTAATGCCTTCCCATCTTCCTCAAAGAATTTTACCGTTTTAAACTCTCCATCAATAAAAACTGGTATATCGATACTCATAGAATGAATTCTATGATAAATAACACCTACTCCTTCGATTGGTTCTCCCCCATGAGCATGGTAAAGGTCAATTGATTCCACTTCATCAAGTAATTGCTCGGAAGCGAATTTCGTTAGTAAATTAGTAACACCAGGGGAACTTCCCATTCCAATTAATGCGGTGATGCTAGCGTTTTTGGCCTCCTTATCCATTAAAAGTACTTTTCTAGTAGCGTCAACGTCGTCATTGATATCAACATAATTTACCCCTGCATCAATTGCTGCTTTAAGAACCATTGGTCCAAAAGTGTAGAATGGCCCTATACAGTTTAAAATAACATCAAAATCTTTGAGAGATTTCTTCAATTCTTCAGAATTAGTTACATCAACAAACATAAAAGACACTTTGTCTGATCCAATTTCCTTTATAATTTCATTTGCTTTTTCAGTATTTATATCACCAATAACAATTTTTGAAAAATCTGAAAAAGTGAAAAGTGTTTTGACTGCTATACTTCCCACTACTCCAGATCCACCTAAAACTATTACTCTATACTTTTTAGACATAATATCTGATACTCCGGGAAATTTTACAGGTGAAAATATAATTTTTTTTGTGATTATTAAGTTTAACGTTTAATACTAGGAATGATTAACATATAGTCGACATTTTCATAATATTTTCGAATTTCAGAAATAATAATCACTAAATCATTACAAGAAATATTGTAAAATGATTTAACTCTTATAAAAACGCCATTGGGACTAAGTGAAAAAAAAGGGGAGAATTAGGAATCAGGATAGTCTCTCTAAAGGAATTTTACGGTATTACCACGAGATTCCTTGAGCCATCATAGCTCTGGCGACTTTAATAAAACCTGCAATATTTGAACCAACAACTAGGTTACCAGGAGCTCCATACTTTTCAGCAGCTTCACGAGAGCTCTTGTAGATATTTACCATAATACCATGTAATCGTTGATCTACTTCTTCCCTTGACCAAGATAATCTCAAACTGTTTTGAGACATTTCAAGGCCTGAAGTGGCTACACCTCCAGCATTAGCTGCCTTAGCGGGGCCAAATGAGACACCAGCTTCCAAGAAGATATCGATTGCTTTAAGGGTAGAAGGCATGTTTGCACCTTCACCTACAGCAATGACACCATTATCTACCAAAGTCTGTGCATCATTAGCCTCGATCTCATTCTGAGTAGCTGAAGGCATAGCGATGTCACATTTGATTTCCCACGGGCGTTTATTTGGGTAATAATCGACATTAAACTTCTCGGCATATTCTTTTATTCGACCACGGCGTACTTGTTTTAATTCAAGAAAGAAATCAAATTTTTCACCAGATACTCCATCAGGATCATAGATAAATCCATTTGAATCTGAAAGAGTGACAACAATCCCGCCTAATTGATTGACCTTTTCTGTAGTATATTGTGATACGTTTCCTGAACCCGATACGGTGACAATTTTACCTTTAAAGTCAGTACCACGATCTTTAAGCATTTCATTAACAAAATATGAGCACCCATAACCAGTCGCTTCAGGCCGAACTAGTGATCCACCCCATTCAAGCCCTTTTCCAGTAAAAACACCAGTAAAATCATTTCTAATTTTTCGATATTGTCCATAGAGATATCCGATTTCACGTCCACCGACTCCTATATCTCCTGCTGGGACATCTGTATCAGGTCCAATATGGCGAAATAATTCTTGCATAAAGGATTGACAAAAACGCATAACTTCCATGTCAGATTTTCCTTTGGGATCAAAGTCACTACCACCTTTTCCGCCTCCCATTGGGAGACCTGTAAGTGAATTCTTAAAAATTTGTTCAAATCCTAAGAACTTAATGATCCCTAAATTTACACTTGGGTGAAAACGTAATCCACCTTTATAGGGGCCAATAGCAGAATTGAATTGAACCCGAAAACCACGATTCACATGGATTTCGCCATTGTCGTCCATCCAAGGCACTCTAAACATCATTTGTCTTTCTGGTTCAACAATTCTTTCTAGAATCTTAAGTTTAGAGAATTCTGGATGTCGTTCTATTGCAGGCTTAAGAGACTCTAAGACCTCTTTCACGGCTTGATGGAATTCTTTCTCACCAGGATTTTTGAGAACTACTTTATCATAAAGAGCGTCGATATCCGTCATAAATTTTACGACCTTTCATTCATTTTTTCAGATTTTGTTTAATCTTATGAGTTTTTAATAGAGAATGAGTATTTATAAGGTTTAAAATAATCCAAACCTACCGAAAAAAATTAGTTTTTGGTTAATTTTTACAGTTTTTGATAAATAATAAACAATACACTTTTAGAATTAATTTCTTCTGAATAGCGATAACGACATAATTTTATTATTTTTTTAATGATATTTTTTTCAAGTCTTCAGATCATCCAAAACTGCCTTTAATAGTCAATTTAATTCAAACGAAATTTTTTTATTTGATTGAGTCACTTTCTTAATAAAAAGTATAGATATTTTTTTTTTATTTTTTATTATTGTTTTTAGACAGATTGGAGTATTTAAATTGAAATTGGAAAAGTTAAGCTTAGATTATAAACCAAAATACCAGATATTCAAGGAACTAATGCAAAAAAGGATTAATAAAGTACTTCTTGTCTCTAGTTATTATGATAATTTCATCCTAGAAGAAGATGGGAGACTTTCTGACCAAATTTTTGAGGAATTTCATAATTTAAACCTCCGTACAATGCCTAGTATCACTAGAGTAGCTTCTCCAATCGATGCATTAGAACTGCTCCACAATGAGAGTTTTGATTTAGTTATTACTATGAGACGATTAGGAGGGGATTTTGATCCTTTTACTTTTGGTCAAAATATCAAACAAATACACGACATTCCTGTTGTTCTTTTATTAACAAACGCTGCCAATGTTTCTTACTTGCCTGACTATTCAAAAAGGCAAGGTATTGATAGAATATTCGTATGGAATGGTGACTCAACTGTATTTGTAGCAATAATCAAACACTTAGAAGATCTAATTAATGTAGAACATGATACTGAATTAGGATTAGTTAGAGTTATCATCGTGGTAGAGGATTCAATTCGTTTTTACTCTTTATATTTACCTATTCTCTATAGTGAAATAATGAAACAAACACATAGATTAATCGCAGGTGGAGTTAATGATTACCATAATTTACTCCAGATGAGAACTCGTCCCAAAATACTATTAGCAGAAACCTACGAAGAGGCAATGGAGTATTATCAAAAATATAAAAATTATGTTATCGGCGTTATTTCAGACATTCGTTTTTCTAAAAATGGCGTTGAAGACAAAGAAGCTGGCATTAATTTTATTCAAGAAATAAAAAGAAATGACATTACATTACCTACGGCTTTACAATCTAGTGAACTTAAAAATCGTGAATATGCAAAAAAACTGGGGTCTTTTTTTATTCATAAAAAATCTCATCGTTTATTAAAAAGTTTACGAGAATTTATGATAAGACATCTAGGTTTCGGAGATTTTCTTTTTCGTTTAGAGAATGGAACAGTTGTGGGAAGAGCTTCAAATATTATGGAATTATATAGAGCTATTTCAGTAGTACCTGATGAATCGCTTATTTATCATGGATCTCATGATCATTTTTCTGGATGGTTAATGAATCGTGCAGAGTTTTCCATTGCTCAAAAAATTAAACCAATAAAGGTTTCAGAATTTTCTGATACAAATGACTTACGACAATTCCTATTAAATTCGATTAATGCAATTCTCACGGAAAAAACAGGAGGGGTTGTTCATAATTTTTCAAGAGAAAATTTCAATCCCGCTACTCGATATACTCGCTTAAGACCTGGATCTCTAGGGGGTAAAGGTCGTGGAATCGCTTTTTTACAATTTTTATTGAATGCCTTTCTTATCGAAGACAAGCTTAGCGAAACTTTTTCTATTCGCATTCCTAAGACATATGCCATTGGAACTGATGAATTTGATCGATTTATGGAGGAAAATGAAGACCTTTATGATATCGCGTTATCTGATGCCTCTGATGAAGAGATTAAGAAACATTTTTTGAAAGCGAAGATCAGTAGTGATTTAATTAAGGATTTTAATATAATTCTAAAGGATTTGACTGGGCCTCTGTCGGTTCGTTCTTCTAGTTTATTAGAGGATTCTCAGTATCAACCATTTGCTGGAGTGTTCGAAACGTATATGTTACCAAATAACCCCCAGACTCAGAATTTAGATATAAGAGTAAAACTCCTTTGTAATGCGATTAAGCTTGTTTATGCTTCTTCGTACATGAAACACGCAAAATCCTATGCTGAATCGACTGGCCAATCAGTAGAAGAGGCTAAAATGGCTGTGGTAATTCAGCAAGTTGTAGGCCGTAAACGTCCCAAAGGACTTTCTTATCCATGTTTTTCTGGTGTTGCTTCCTCATTTAATTATTATCCGATATCTTATATGCAACCATCTGATAGAATAGCATTCCTAGCGATGGGGCTTGGAAAGACTATTGTTGATGGAGGTAAGTCTCTTAGATTTTGTCCTAAATATCCTAAATTAAGCTATTACACTAATCATGATCAGCTATTAAATGCAACTCAGAAAGAATTTTTTGCAATTGATTTAGACTCTAAATCCGTTAATATTGAAAAAGGAGAAGAGTCTTTCTTAGTTAAAAAGAGTATTTTTGATGCTGATAAAGAAGCATTAGAAAAAATGGGAGATACTTATGATTACAATGATCAGGTACTAAAAGATGGATATTATGGTGAGGGGACTCCTGTTATAACTTTTAATAAACAATTAAAATACGAAACTATTCCTTTTTCTTCTTTAATTTCTAAAATACTGATACTTGGAGAACAGGCAATGGGTAGTAGTGTTGAAATTGAATTTGCGGGGAATTTTCAACCCCCAGGAAAACAAACAACTTTTTACCTATTACAAATTCGTCCCTTTACTGAATACGATGAATCCGAGCTTGAAGAGTATGAATCTGTGGAAAAAGAAGATCTAGTGGTGTTTTCATCTCAAGCTTCTGGTAATAAAATAATAAAAGATATTTCTGACATTGTTTATGTTAAACCAGACACATTTGACAAATTAAAAACAAAACAAATGGCTAAGGAAATTAATAGAATAAACGAAGATTTGTATAGTAAAGAAATTCCCTATATACTCATCGGGCTAGGTAGGTGGGGGACATTTGATCCTTTCCTTGGAATTCCAGTTAAATGGAATGATATTTGCGGAGCTCGGGTAATGATAGAGGCAGGACTGGAGGATTTTCAAATAGATCATTCACAGGGAAGTCATTTTTTCCAGAATATCACTACAGCAAATGTAGGGTACTTATATACAAAATTTAAATCTAAAAAGGATTTGATTGACTGGGATTGGTTGAATAAATCAGGAACGACCATTAATGAAACCGCATTTATTCGTCACATAAGAACTAAGGATCCATTCCTCGTTATAATTGATGGAAAGAAAAGGGAAGGTAAAATAGTCAAACCAAATGCTTTCTCTGATAATAAAAACATGTAAGAGAATTGTAATTAGGCTTTCTTAAAAGAATATAATCATTAACATAAATGTCTAAGTTTCCTTAAAGATTGATCTTATATTTTTTAAATTTCAACTTATAATTGGAGCTATCAAGTTTCTTGGATCTAACTATTGGGTAGATTAGAATGAATTCGAAGGATTTAGAAGAAAAATTCAAGCAATGGAGAAATTTAAAGTATTATTATCCCTATAGTGAGCTATCTGCGGAACCTAAATGGCGTGTAGCCATATTGACATGTATGGATTGTCGAATTACTTCCACCATATTTGGCATAGAAGATCCTGGAGAAGTTATAATAATTAGAAATGCGGGTGCTCAACTCACTTTCGACAGTTTTCGGTCTCTTCTTATTGCAATTTACGAATTCAATGTAGAAATAATTGCTGTTGTTGGTCATACTGATTGTGGAGGGTGCATGAATACTTCAAAAATGAATGAAATATTATCAAACATCTCAAATAAAGTTAACAGACCACCTGAAGATATTCTTAGGTTAATGGACGTACAAAAAGTGAATGAGGTGTTTCTAGGCTTTTCAGACATAGAAAACCATATAAATAAGACTGTTGAAAATATTAGGAAGCATCCTTTAATATCTGCTGTTGAAGTAGAAATTATAGGGTATATCTATGAAACAAAAACAGGAGAAATGATTAACCTTAGCTTACAATCTTATAAATAGATTAAGGCTTATTTTGATTTCGGCTCTTTTGTGCCGGTATAACTGTGACCCGGCCATCAACTATTTCTAATTTTACATGTTTTTTTAAACCAGCCTCACGCCTCATGTATTCAGGAATTCGTAGATTTCCAAAATCATCTATATAGAATAGTTCTTCTCGTTCTTTTACTACCGCAATCTGAAATGGGTCTTTTGCACGATGTAATCCCACAATTTGTCCATCGAGTATTCTCATTGTTTTATCGGTCATATTAGCAAATCTGTGATCATGAGTAACAACTATGATGGTTTTATTTAACTCTTCATTTATTTTCTTAAAGTAATTGATGATTTTGAATGTAGTAACACTATCAAGCTCACCAGTAGGCTCATCTGCCAGAATTATACCAGCATCATTAGCTAGCGCAATCGCTATACCTAAGCGTTGTGCTTCACCTCCAGATAATTCGTGAGGTTTGTGATCCGCTCTTTGATTAAGGCCTAGGATTCTAAGCAATTCTAAGGTCCTTTTCTTCTGTTCTTCGAGTGCCCATCTACTAACCAATTTCATTGGAAGAATAACGTTTTGAAAAACAGTAATATTCCAGACAAGATTTCTTTTTGGAAATTGATACAAAAATCCAACATCCTGTCTATGATATTGATCCAGCTCTTTCCCCTTCATTTTGTTAACTATTTTATCCCCTACGACGACATCCCCAGACGAAGGTCTTTCTACACCTCCAATAATGTTAATTAAGGTACTCTTTCCTGCTCCTGAGGGACCAATCAATGCTACAAGGCCCCCTTCTTCTACTTCTAAATCAATACCACGAAGGGCTGCGATCTTCATTTTAGTCACTGGATCGCTATACAACTTTATCAAATCATGACATTTGAGATAATGTGATTGCATCTTATTCCACCTTTAGTACTCGACTTATATCTCGTCTCGTTGATTGATAAGCTATAATGAGTGTAATACTACATGCAATAATTGCAATGATTAAGATAAAAGTAGATATAAAATCAAAAGGATAAGCAACAATGATTGGTGGTACAGATCTTCCTAATTGAGCTACAAATAGGAAGAATGTTGTATTAATTAGTCCAGTACATAAGCCTATTATAATTCCGAATAATAGTATAACTAATCCTTCTATAGAAAATAATATACCTGTTTGTAAACGAGTCATACCCAACGCCCTTTCAATTCCTCTTTCCTTATCCCTTTCAAGATAAGTAAAGATAGTAAATGTAAATGCTCCAACTAACGAAATCACAATACAACTAATTAATGTAGAATTTAGTAATGACAGTCCAAATCTACGATCAACACTTTTTTCGTAATTTAGATATAGAAGCTCTGCAGATTGAGCCAAAAATCCTGTGATTAGCCATATTTTTTCACTTATTAACTCGATATCACTCCCCTCCTCCAGATCTATAATGTAGTGAATACTTGAAAGAGAGATCAATTCGGGTTCAATCAAATCATCATACATACCCAAACTCCCAATTACAAAGTAAGTATAACGAGATAAATCAGTACTCTGACGATAATATTGTGTTGATTGAGGCCAAAGATTGAAAGAACCCACTATTGTATAATTAAGTCTAGTTTCTTCAGTCCTATTTGGTAAACTAAACGTAAAAGTATCATTAATCTTTAACTTTGGTCGTCCTTCAAAATTAGGTCTATATAAAAGAATTGACTTATTATCTGATAATTTCGCCATTAAAGTGTCTAATGGTTCGCTAAGTCCGAATATTTTTTCATCAAAAAAAGCTGTTTCAGCAAAAGATTCCGTATCAACAAAACAGAATATGTAATAATGGATACCATGAGCACTTGGAATAAATCCGAAAACTACTTGAGAAATTGTGTTGATTTCCGATATATTGTTATAGAGTCGGTTCAATGTCGATGCGTTGAGATAAGGGGCATTTAATTTTATATCTGCTCCTGTATTGTAATTTGTTTCAAATCTCTTACTTTCATCGATAGAGAATGCCAATGAAGCCGAAATTATAACGTAGGATAAAGCTAACGTTATTAGTATAACAGTTCGCGTTGCAGTTTGTTTATGCCTAAATATATTCATTAATGCAAAAGCAAAAATCAACCCTGTTTTTTTCCATAAGATTTTAGCAAGCTTATCAATTATGAGTGGAAAAATTCTAGCAATGACAAGGATTGAACCAGCAAATAAAAGAAAAGGGGCTGGAACGCCTAATAAAAGAAAAATTAAAGGTACTAATGGACTCTCTTCCCAATTTAATGTACTTTTCCCGATTTCATTTATTATATAATATCCTACAAGTCCTATAGCTGTTGACATGAAATCAAGATAATATTGTTTCCAAAATGGTTCCTTCTTCTCAACGGGTTTTGTAGATTCGAAAATGGTCATTTTTGAATAGCGAGCTATTGATGATAAATTTAGCACCAATATTACGACAAAAGAAATTACAATCAAATTCAGAATAATTCTTGTTTGAATAACTACGGGAATTTTCTGTCCTGAAAAGTCGAGAAAGTTAATAGACTTTAATAGCATTTCTGTAAGAAAAAATCCAAGCAATAATCCACAGAATAAAGCAACAATGGTTGAAATTATTACTTCACTGGTTAAAAATATGAAAATCTGCTCTCTTGAGGCTCCTCGTGTTTTAATAGTTCCAATTGTTTCTATTTTCCGACGTTTGATTAGATTAAATGAATAACTAACAAGATATAAAGAGACAGCAATAACAGGTAAATCGATTAATAGTAATAGGATCTTCAAGATTTGCATTCTAGTTTCAGATTTTCCTAGTCCAGTCTGTAATTGATAAACATCAATTAGTTCAAAATAACTATCTAGAGTTGAAAAACTATTATCTAACTCGGTCAATAGAGTATTAAATTTTGTTTTTTC
>JBHLKP010000033.1:0-26815 GCA_048886525.1 Candidatus Hodarchaeota archaeon
AAATGGATAGTGCGTGGAATCGTACCAGTAAGGAACCAATTATCCTATCTGATGTAGAAGGTCCACATGGAAGAAAAAATTATGCAAGTAATACTGTTGGAGGGTATTATGCTGCAAGATTAGCGGTTCTAGAAAAACTGGTACAACTGAGAAGGAAAGCAGCGGTTCTAATTTTTCGTGAGGTTGGTAAAGATTACGCTATCCCCCTTGGTGTGTGGCAAGTTCGAGAAAATATGCGAAAAGCACTTAGTAATCGCCATCATACCTTCGATGATCTTGAAAGTGCGTTGAAGTACATTAAAAAGGGTTTAACAATACCATTACGATTTTATAGGCAAAATAGTCTACTATTAAAGCAAAAAACATTAGACGTGTTCTTAAGAGAACAGAAGAACATCTAAGAATATTTAGAAAATCGGTTTTATTAGGGTATAAATAGCTTAAAAAAGGTAAATTTCTATTATTTTATATTTATATGCCATGAAGTTTTAAAAGACAGCAAAATATGATTAATATCCGAGTGTGAACTACCGTGGTTTTTCATGAATCTATTACAGCTGCAATAACTCGTTATTATGTGTTCAATGGTCTCTTTAAAGAAGGAGAAGATACAATGACTTTTGAAGAAGTAGATGCAAATTTGATTGAAGTTGGAGATACTTTGCAAAAAGAACATACTGGATCTGCTCGTGCTTTTTTTCTTGAATTAGAAAGTTTTGAAGAGGAAACAAACCAATGTGAACTAATTGTTGGATTCACTATCTGGCCATACGAGGATGATGATTCAGAAATTGAGTTGATTCTGAATACAATTAGAGATCACCTTGAAAAGGTGGGTTTTATTGAGGATGACGCCTACTATCTTGGTGATGGCCCTGATAGACGTTAATGTGAGTTTATCAACTCCAAACATGATGATCCTTTATTTTATCCCCATAAATCCGTTGGAATAATAAATGAATAGTTTGAGGTGGAATTAAACCTGCTTCAGTAATATAAGCAGATATATTTCTTCTATCAATTGTCTCAAAAGCTGGATTTTCAATGTTAATCCCTGGGGGAATGTCTTCAGCCCAAATTTCAAAGGGTTGTCGCATTTCTATTTCGCTTAATCTGCCTATGCTTGTCGCTTGATCGTATTTTAACAGGGGAGTACATATATACAAAGGAATGTGTTCTTCTTCTGATGCAAGAGCGCAAAGACGAGATCCGATCTTGTTTAATGCGACTCCTTCAACAGTAATTGCATCAGCACCTAGGAATATCATGTGAGGTTTATATCTATTCATCGCCCATCTCATTGCTGAATCTACGATATGTGTTACATGTATATTATTTTCTAGTAATCGTCTAGCTGTTTTCCTTCCCTGATATAATGGGCGTGTTTCTGTATTAATAACTTGGAAATCTTTACCTTGTTTTGCTGCTTCAATGAAAATACCAACAGTGATTGAGGAGTGACAATGAGTAAATACTCGACATCCGTTTTGAATCCTCTCGGCTCCAATTTTAAAAATTCTTTTTTTTGCTTGATTAATAAGTTCAATGTATTCCTCCCCATGATCAACTGCAGTTTCTTTTCCATCTCGACGGATACCAGTCATAATGTAACGTAAACCATTTCTTAAAGCAGGTTCTGTGACTCTAACATTACTAAGTTGACTAACAACATTTTCTAAATGCTTAAATAATTGTTGTCCCTTTAATGGAACAGTTGCAGCATGTTTGGCAAAATCACGAACACCGAAAATCGCAACATTAGTTGCTCCTTGGATAGTTAAATCCTCAATATTTTTCATGGTCGTTTTTAATTGTTGATATTCAGGTGTTTCGGGGACATGATTTTTCATTTATTCTTTCTCCTTCGAATTCCTCTAGCAGCTAGTGAGCAATTTTCCCATTTATTAAACATTTCCTAGTTTAATATCGCAAAACGTCTTAGTAATTACAAGTATTGTGCATTTAATATGTGAATCCAATTTTTAGCACATTAAGAAATAAAACCATTAAATAATTAGAAATAAAAGCAGAAGACCATTCTTTAAGTAAATAGTAAATATAATTAGAGTTAAAAGGGAAAAGTGTGTTTTTCTATTCGATTTCCATCAAATTAGTAGAATTTTATAGTTTTTTTTCCCAAAAAAGAGATTATAAGCTTTCACGAAATACTTAGTGAATTAAAATATTCTTTTAAATTGTTTCATGAATGATTCATATACAATAGATTAATAGATATTTTACCAGATTCTATTAAACCAGTCATTAACAGTTGTTACCAGTGTCAAGTATCCTACGACGAATTTTTAAAGGGAAAGAAATAGATAATTATGAAATCACAATAATCGGACTCGATAATGCAGGTAAAACTACTATTGTAAATCGTTTATTGAGATCCGAATTTATACCTACTACACGTACATTAGGAGTGAATTATCGAACCGTAAAATATCGAAATATCGAGTTTAATATGGTTGATTTAGGGGGACAACAGATATATCGGAACCTCTTATGGCATGATTCATTAGAAACTGCGTCTGCAATAGTTTTTGTTCTTGATAGTGCTGATATTCGTCTCACTGAAGCTTCAAATGCCTTCTGGGATTCAATAAAACTCAATGAGAAAGCTCCTGTCTTATTTATTGCTAATAAAATAGATTTACCTGGAGCAAGATCCTTTGATTTGATAGTCAAAGACCTCGATCTTACTCGTGCGACACGAACAACTGGCAGACCTGTAGGACTATTTAGAATTTCAGCAAAAACAGGTGAGAATTTCTATGATGCGTTTGATTGGCTTGCTGATGTTTTAACTGGAACAGAATCCAAGTTTAAATGTAAAGTAAGAGTAGTTATTATGATTGACCTTGAAACGCATCAGATTTGGACTACTAAGTTTACTAATATTGAACGTTCGATTTTAGATGAATTAAATGCAGGAATTAGTGAAACAATGGCTCAATTATCAAAAAACTCGTCAGGAATGGAAGTTATCACAGCCTCAGATCTACAACTTGCTGTAATTAAAAACCACCCTTTAGTTGTCGGTTTAATTATTGGATATTCAGATTCTGTTGTACGGGCTAAATTGATAGCTGAAAGATTAATGAAAACAGCAAGCTCGTCTATAGAGATAGGTCAATATGATTCAAGGATAATGACAAAATTATTGGAAAAACAATGGCCATTAGATATTTATAAACCTAAATCTAATCAGGAAAGTTGAATAGAATTCCCTTAATCAAGAATAAGCGCTAAATAAGCGATTATAGGTAGTCCTTCAATCCTAATACGTCTTTTCTACCAATTTCTGATTTTCCTAATAATTTCCGTTCTAATTCTTCGAATTCTTTAATAATTCTCTCATTAGAACTTGGATGAATTACTTTTTTAGCTTCTCTAAAGTGCCTTATCGAAATTTTCTCTGTCTTCAAATCTTCTCGAAGAGCAATCATCACAGCCTCTCGACACATAGCTTCTATATCTGCTCCTACATATCCTTCCAATTCGCTAGCTAGCTGAGAGAGGTTTACATCATCGCTTAAATTCATTTTTTTCGTATGAATTTTAAATATTTTCTCTCGAGATTTAAGGTTAGGCGGTTTAACAAGTAAAAGCCGGTCAAATCTCCCAGGTCTTAGAAGAGCTGGGTCGATCATATCTGGGCGATTACTTGCACCAAGTATAACAACATCTCTGAGATTCTCTAATCCATCAATTAATGTCAATATCTGGTTGACAACACTTTCCATGACATGACTACCTCCACTAAAGGCTCCTCTGCGGGGTGCTATAGCGTCGAGTTCGTCTAGAAAAATAATTGACGGTGCAGCTTGTTTTGCTTTCCGAAATACTTCTCTAACTGCCTTTTCACTCTCACCAACCCATTTAGAAAGCAATTCTGGTCCTCTTATTGCAATAAAGTTAGCTTGACTTTCTGTAGCAACAGCTTTAGCAAGTAAGGTCTTTCCTGTTCCTGGTGGTCCATAAAGAAGAATTCCATGAGGAGGAGAAATCCCATGATGGACAAAAATATCAGGATGAGCGATGGGCCATTCAACTGCTTCTATTAGCTGTTGTTTAACATTTTCAAGCCCTCCAATATCTTCCCATTTAATATTTGGTATTTCAAGTAAGACCTCACGCATCGCTGATGGTTCAGTACTCTTTAATGCTTCATAGAAATTGCTTTTTGATACGACTAGCTTCAAAAGTATCTCTGGTGTAAGTGGCTTATCAAAATCAATTTTTGGTAGAACTTTCCGAAGTGTATGCATTGCAGCCTCTTTTGTTAATGCCGCAATATCAGCGCCTACAAAACCATGAGTCCTTGCTGCGAGATCTTTGAGGTCAACATCATCAGATAGAGGCATTCCTCTAGTATGCACTAGTAATACTTCATATCTACCATTTCGGTCTGGTACCCCTATTTCAATCTCTCTATCAAATCTTCCAGGCCTTCTTAGTGCAGGATCTAAAGCATTTGGTCGATTCGTTGCTCCTATAACAATAACTTTACCGCGACTCTTTAATCCATCCATTAATGCAAGTAGTTGAGCAACTACACGTCGTTCAACCTCTCCAGTTACTTCTTCACGTTTTACGGCAATAGAATCTAATTCATCAATGAAAATAATACTTGGTGCTTCTTTTTCAGCTTGTTGGAATATTTCACGTATTCTCTGCTCACTCTCACCATAGAATTTTGACATAATTTCAGGGCCGGCAATTGATACAAAATTTACACCTGATTCATTCGCGACTGCTTTTGCCAAAAGAGTTTTTCCTGTACCAGGTGGTCCATGTAATAACACTCCTTTAGGAGGGTCAATTCCAAGACGTTCAAAAAGTTCAGGATGTTTCATTGGAAGTTCAATCATTTCCCTCACACGTTTTATCTCTTCTGAAAGTCCACCAATATCTTCATACGTAACTCTTGGTACCATTCTAAGATCTTTGGGTGCTTCTTCGATGATATTTACTTCTGTTGTGTCTCCTACAGTTACAATTCCCTCTGGGTCTGTCGAAACTACAACGACCTTAATTTCACCTAAACTTACGGGACTAGATGCTCCAAAAAAGCGTGAAATAAAATCATCCATACCACTAGTTCCGGTAGGTCCTCCTGTCGGGGGAACTTTTCGAATTTGACCAGTAATTACTAACAGATCTCCCCGAGAAATTGGATGATTTTGGAGACGCTCTCGAATAATTTCAGATCGAACCAAAAGCCGAATTCGTTCTTCAGCTGGAGCTATAGTTATACGTTTTGCTTTACGTTTTTTAATTTGTCGGATACGAACCGATTCACCTAAACTTGTACCGACATTCCCGCGAATCAACCCATCCATTCTTATAATTCGTTTTCCTCTATCTTCTCGCCTTCCAGGTATTACTAAAGCACCAGTTTTCCTTCCTGAAGCTCTCTCACTAGATATTTCAACAATATCCCCAGTTTCAAGGTTATTTTCTCGCATAATGGAATAGTCGATGCGAACCAGTCCTCTTCCTACATCACCTTGGTTTGCTTCCGCAACTTTCAATGTTAATATCTTATTCTCATCTGTCATTTAATAATAATCATCCTAATAAGATTTTTTCCCTATCAGATCGGAGCACATCATCATTTAAAAATTCTGATATAAAAACACCAGAATTTTGTTGAATAAATTTATCTCAAAATACTTAATACTTATACAAATGTAAAAGCTTTCTATTCTCATCTGACTAGTAAATTACTCTTAATGAATTCAGGGGTCAAAAGTTGATCGACTCCTCTAATATTAGAGGGAAATAGTATAATTCCTAGCATAATCAGTACAAAAGTTGAATGAAGAAGTTCATGAAGATTTAATTAGTTCTTCAAAATAATCCTTTGCCGTAAGAACGGTTCTTTTTGCATTATTTTGTGAATCAGATGATTTAGTGATTAATAATTTAATATTCTTTTTTTCCTGGTAAGTTTCAGGCAGAGACTTGATCCATACATCAAATTTCTGCTGAACTTTTTCTATATATGGCGCTAACAAAGATTCATCTGTGAATGATGTTGTGATCGCTAATTCATAATAACCAACGTCATCTTTATTAATCAAGGCAATGAGTTTAGGTTCAATAATGTAGAACATCTCCTTCATTTCTCGTGGAACACCTGGAAGACAATAAATCAAAGTATTAGACAATTTATGATCAAAACAAATTCCTGGCGCGGTTCCTATAGGATTGTCAAAAGGTTTGGCACCAATTGGCATAATTGCCATTTTTCTTCTTGATGGATTAATTTCAGGTGAATCAACTAAATTTGCTTCAAATAACTCGTTATAGCGGCGCTTAACAATATTTAAAGCCTCTGGATTAAGTTCTGTTCCAATATTCAAAGCGTTTGCTAGGAAGAGAGAAGTCGAATCATCCCAGGTTGGTCCTAATCCCCCTGTTATTATAATTAAACGAAAATCTGATGTAGCTAATGCTTGAGAAATCTCAGATGATACAATAGTTCCTTCATCAGGAATAGTTATGATTTTTAGAACCTTAAAACCCATATTTGTAAGTTTTTCTCCTAAAAATGTTGCATTAGTATTGATCGTTTTACCCTTTAAGAGTTCATTACCAATTGAAATTAATAATACTTGAAGCATTTTAGATGTAACCTCAAATTATTTCATTAAAATTTTATAATGAGCCATTAAGAGTGGTAAGATTCAACCAATTTCGATATGATAAATCTACAAGTTATAAATGAATCTCATTCTATATTGCGTAGAAAATACCTTTATTTATATTGCATTTTCTATAAATCTTAAACAAGAAAATAATCAAATCAGCTTCAGAATATCATAGGTGTATTTTTCATTTCAGTACACTTTAAAATAGAAAACCTTTTTCAATAAAATATAGTATAACAGAATCCCCTAAGTAAGGGAAAATGAATCGAGATTACCAGTCATCCCACAATAGAAGTTGGATTATTATGACATCTAATAAGGAAGCAGGAGCTCTCCTTGTCTCAAAGGAGGTTCTTCATAAGATAAGGGAATTAGTAACTGAGCTTAGATCTCTCGATCCAACTGTACAAGTCATTCCTACTTTGAATGAAGCCCAAAAACTAGTTCTTGAAATCGAAAAACTAGAAAAAAGTCTTAATACTGCTGGATTTTTTAAAAAAAGAGGCATCAAAAAGAATTTAATACAAAGTAGAGAAAAATACACTAAGTTTACCGAAGATCTCTTAAATACACTACTAGTTGGCTATCGAAAATTTTACTTTGATTTAGCAAATCACATTAAGGAAATAGCAAAATTTTTGCCTCAAGAGACTGAGACTATCCGGAAACTCCAGATACCTAGTTTGAATCCTACACAAATTGTAAAATTTTCAACCAATGTTCTTAATGCATATAATCAAATCTCTGAAGTGTTAAGAGGCAAAACTATTTCCCTATTACTATTTAATAGGGAAATCATAGACTTATACTCTAAATTCGTCAATTTTGATGAAGAAAAGATCCAGATCAGTTCAAAAACAACGAAAACAAGTATTCATGTTATGATGGTTTCAGACCTGCTAGAGTTATATGATCTCCTAGAGTCAGAAAATGCATATTTAAAGCAACGACGAAAAGGAACTGAGGGGAAAATACAAGTAGCTATTGTACAGATGGCATCAGAATTACAACAACATCTTGATACGGTCAATTCAATAGGATTAAATCTTGAAGATAAAACTAGTAATATAAAAAGTCATATTCAAAAAATCCAACTTGAAGCCGAATCAGAAACTTCAGTTGAAAACTTAATTGAAATGGAAAAAAGTTTGAATGCATATAATCAAGAATTTATCAATATTCTCAGAACTTATGAAATATCTCTTAAAACAGAAACAGAAGACTTAGTAGGGCGCATAATGCAAATTATAGGAAAAGGGGAATCCGAAACCTCACTCTCACCTGCTCCTGAAATTGATGTATCAGCAACAAAAATCCCCAAATTTATTCAAGATATTGAAAAGATACGTTCGTGGCATCAACAACAAATTATCGAGGTAAAGAAGGTTGTTAGCCCAGCTGAATTGAAAAACACAGCTAAAACTATTAGTACTATGAAAATTCCTATTCCTCCAGATTTTAATGCTGAGTTAAGAAAAATTGAACAAGAAGCTGAAAAGATCAAAGATCTAAGTGGCTGGGTTACCATTGTAAAAAGATTTTATAATTTAAAATCGCAATTAGCAGAATCTTGCCAAAATTATTTTTTCAAGCTGTTGGAAAATCCTCATATTCAAGAGGCTGTAAATATTCAAGATGGCCCTCAAATTCCAATTGTACGAGATTTTGAGGTTCTCAATCCTAGTGAACTAGTAACTAAAGCACGTGAAATAAAAGATTGGGAAACACGCTTGATTGCTTACTTTTCTAAACCTTCTCAGAGAAGTTTAAGACAGAATTTATTAAATTTGTATGATTCACGGGAAAGCCTAAGAAATATTTTATCAGATGAATTGAAAACAGAAATAGAGCTCCAACGAAAAAGTAATGATGTGGAAGAAAAGGAAATTAAAGAAATAGTTCACGAAATTGAAGAGCTAACAAGGTTAAATGTAAGCATTAAATCAGAATTATGGAATGTTATTGATATTGAAATTCATCCAATTATTAATCTATTGACAAGTCTCGAAACAATCCCTCCGAAATTAAAAGCTCATGTTCCTGTTCTCGTGTTAGATGATTTGAAATCTGTTCGTGAGAATATTATTGCTTCTTCTAAAGCGAGTACGCAAGAACTAATAGAGCAATATGAGCAAATTCCTGTTTGGAAATATAAAATCTCTTCTCGCATCCGTGAGAATCTTAAAACAATTCCATTTCCATTAATCCCTATAGAAACACGATTCGATTTAAGAGAAAGACGAAATAAAATTGTTCATGAAATTGATAACTACTCTGAATCAGGAAATATCGAAGCAGTTGTAAATGAATATATTTCTTTTCTTGAAACAATTGAGGAAAATAAGAATGATATTCTGATTGAGTTAAAAAAGCAAATTGAAAGCCTAAATGGGGTCGATAAAAGACTTTATCGACTTTTTAAGGCTAGAAAAAGTAGTGTTGCTTATCCTTCGGATAAAGAACTTGAAGACCTAGATTACTCAGAGGCTCTTACAGAATATTGGCAATTAAAATCCCATACTGAACGAAAAATTGCTGCACTAACCGAGCAAATGGAAAGAGAAATTTATTCCCATATTCAGGATTACTCGAAGCTTCCTAATCAGTATACCATGTTTTTTGAGAAATTATTACAACTAATGGAAGAAAAAATGAATGAAATTAAAACCCATAAAGATATTGTCCGATTGGTAAATGTTTTTGAGAGTTATAGTCTAGAAAGCTTACAAATGGCGAAAGATTCTGTAGCTACGCTACATAGGAATCTTTATAATTGGTTAAGAGTAAGTCTTCCACGAATTAACGAAATAGCTCCAGTTGATCAAGTCGTATTTAATGCTGAAAGTAAAATAGCCGACTTCGATACTGAAGAGTCTTCTCATGAAAGATTAGCACATAAGCTTCGTCAATTAATCTTCTTGTACGATACTGAAATCTTAGCAGTCTTATTTGCTCAAGCAGTTCAAGAATCACGCAAAGTTCTAAAAAATGTGAATGATCTGAAGGAAGTAGGAATAAATATCATTTCCCATGTCGGAGGCTATATTGAGAATTTTAGTCAGGTGATTGTGAAGAGTCAAGAAGATGTACAATTAAGAGAGATTACAGATGTTTTTGTAGAAATTGATCGTCTACAGTCTGATTCAAAAGCTTTAAAAGAAATCCGAGACATGGGAGGGCAGTATATAAATGAAATACAAGAAACTGTTGAATATTTGTTTAATCACTATCAAATTGACCTTCGTCAAGATGAGCGTATTGATCTCACCTTTTTGGGGAAATTCCAAGAGATAGCAATTGCTAATCATATTGGAAATCTGACTGAAGCAATCCTTGAACTAGGAAAAGTTCGTAATACCGTTATTGAGAGTGTAAAAACGATTGAGAAAAAACGGAATGCTGCCCTCCAGGTAGAGCTAGGCAATTTGGAATACTATTCAAATATCCAAGAATTATTCAAAAAATATACAAGGGAAGCGTCGAAAAAAATATTTCCATTATCAACATTAATAGGTTTACGAGATGATTTTTCAAGTTCTCATGACCTCAGATACATTCTAGATCTTCTACCAAAAATAGATAAGCAACGAGAAGAATGGAAAAAAGTTTCGATTCAATTGAACCGCTGGCATAGGGCAATTCGTATGTTCCGTCCAAGATATACCCCTACAGATAGCTCTGACGAAAATAAACGACAGTTCAAAGAAATTTCGAAAAAAATAGCTGAAACTTATCCTCGTAACAAAGTAATTCGGGAATATCTTTCATTAGTGATGAGAATGTTCATTGAATTCAAATCTGGTATTGAAATAGATTAAGAATAAAAGGTGAATGGAATGTCAGACAGTTTATCAGGCCAAGAATCTGAAATTTTTGCAATAGGCATCGGAGAATGTGGTAGCAACTTAGTAGGAAGTTATTTATCCAAATCAAAAAAAGGTGAGCTTCCTCAAAGGATACGAGAATATTTAGTTATGAATACTGACCGTGGAGATCTTTTAAAAGCACGAAAGAAATATTCTATTTCAAAAAAGAGAACCTTACTCTATTCGGATGCAGAAATAGGAGTAGGTGGAAAATTTTCAGCTGGATATGAAGCAGTAATGAGTTCTCAGGATATTATCCTAAATCAGCTACAAGGATTAGGATATGAAGGGATTAGTGGTTTTTGTATTTTTACTAGTTTCGGTGGAGGAACCGGTTGTGGTGGTACTCCAGCCTTAATCCGTCTATTAAGAAAAAGATTTGCTGAAGAAGAGAAACGCAAGATTTTTATTTATGTTTTTGGTGTTTTGCCATTTATAAATCAATCATCTGAGGCAATTAATAGTGTATGGGCCTTGTCCAGATTATTGAGACTTCAATTGGAGGAAGGGAATATGGGCCCCGATTTAATCCTTCTATTATCTAATAGAACCATGCTTGAAAGAGTGTTAAGCTGGCAGAGAGGTGAATCGGTTGATTTGTTAAGTAGACAAACTGGGACTGATTTAGCTGATTTGGAAGGTGAAAAGAAGCGTTCTCCAGCTCCTAGTGTAATTGGCCAAGAAGAAACTTACTATACTCCTCAGGTAGAAGAGGCTTTTGTAGAGCTTATTAACCCTCTTGCTTTAGAATCGATTGCTGAAATGCTTTCCCCTGGAGTACCTGAAATAGGGAAAGAAGTGTTACCAACAACGGATATTGGAGATTTTGCTTTAAAACTAGATAGCGTTGTTGTCCCTGCCATGTTTGATAACTTATCTGTTTTTCCAGAAGTAGGTGAGATGGGAGCTCAACTTACAACAGCTGTAGAATACACGTTAACAAACTGTAGTTTGACAAATATGGGTATAAATCCAACAGCTTCATCAGTATTCTCTGTATTAAGTGGTCCTCGTAATATTGCACGAGTAGAATTCGATCCATTGTTGAAAAAAGCATTGACTCCTTTTCTAGCCAAAGGAGCAAGTATTTCTCCAACTTATTGTGCTTATGATGATGAAACGACTAGGGCTTCACTACTACTATTATTTGGATTACCAAAGATACCTGAGCTACATGATATACTTGAAGAAGCTAAATCGTTAATTGATCTTCATAGTGGTGATTCTGAATTAAAACAACATTGGTTTAAGCGATCCAAGGGGACCTCACGAAAAGAACTAGTCGAAGCTGTAAATGACTTAGAGAAATTATTTGGTTACTATATTAAACCAAATCAACAATAAGGTGTTTGTTCAAGTTGGATGAATATAATAATCATCAAGAGAAAGAAAAAGAAACGCAGATTGAACAGAGAGAGGTTGAGAAAAGCTCTCTCTCAATAGATTTCTGGTCATCGCGGGGAAATATGGGTGAAAAAATCAATATTTTAATTGGTCTAAATTTAATCACTTTAGAGCTAATATCAACTCTATTTCAAACCTTGAAAGAGAAAGAAGTCATTTCTACAGATATAGTTCAAGAACTAACTTTTTTTCAAAATTTTTTAGCTCAAATTATCGCTGATCCAGAGTCAAGACTAGAACTTTTTGAAAAATTGAAAATGATTGAATCTAAAATCGCTTCCCCCCCTATTGACAACGTAAATGACTTTCCTTCGCCTGAAACCGAAGTAATTTCTTCTTCTCAACCCATAGTTCAATCTGATATTGGAGGAGTTTTTCGTAGATATCCGAATTACCGGGATACACTAGGAGTAATTGAATCTATTAAAGCACTTATCAATTCATACTCTAATTTATCTCATCTAGGATTTCCCAATTATTATTTAGCGGCATGTGAGGAGATATATCGATATCAAATTCTAGATGATTCTACTCTTCCTGACCATCAAGCAATTATTAAAGTACCTACTCAAAAGCTAAAAAATATCATTAGTAAACTATTACGAGAAGCACCTTCGGCTCGATTACTGCAAAATCTTAAACGTATGTTCCCAGCTGAACATGATATAACCCCCTCATCAACAGAACAAGAACAAATTAGAGCAATCATAGAAAAATATTTTTTAAACGTTTCAATGTACTCTGATGAAGATCAAAGTTTATCAAACTCACTCAGTATATCTAGGAACATCTTAAAGGAATATAATCTCGGATCAGGAGATTTAGAATCGAGAATACCTAATGTTTCATTCAGTATTGTTAAGGAAATCCATGAGGAATTGGATCAATTAAGTAGGGATAATTTTAAACGTTTCATTCTCTCTGAAACAATTATTCTAATTCACCGTTTGAATGATTCGATATTACAAAATGAACGATTTGTTTTCTTTCTCAGACGATTAAAATAAAAATCAATTAGGCGGTAGAAAAATCTATATGAAAAACAATACTTTTCTAGTTTCGTTCTGTTGGAAAAAGAAATGCAATGTGAGGTCAAAATATGGGATTAGAAGATAATATTAATAGTATCCTACAGATAATCAGGGAAGTCCAATCAACACTACAAGATCCATCGCTAATGGGATCAGAATTACAAACTTCGATCCAGAATTTATCGGTATTATTACTAGGTATTGAAGAGAAGTTCGACACTCAAATAAAATCTATTACTCAAACACTTGATACAATAAAATTTAATCCTGAATTGCAAACATCAATCCAACAACTTCCCAACGTGATATCATCCTTAGAGGAATCGCTTCGAGCTATCCAAAAAACTTTCGAAACAACCACAGAAGAGACAAGGAATGATCTAAAATTCATTAAAGTCAGCTATGTCGAAGATGTTGTAGTTAATATGCGTAATCTATCCCAAGAAATCACTGAAATAGTTCAAAATTCTGTTGAAAAAACAAATCAATTATATGAAGCAAGTGTCGAAAGTTTTACTCCAATACAGGAACATCTTAATAAAATTGAAAATAGTCTCAATGCTCTTATTGAAAACCAAACTGATCAATTAACAACTGTAGCTGAACTCCGAGATCGTGTAAATGCTATTATTCAGGTAGAATTAGCTTCATTAAGAGATCGAATAGCAATTTACCTAGAAGCTTCTGTAAATGAGTTAAAAACCTCGGTAACAGAACGATTAGCAAATCAAGAAGGAATTCTTCAGCGATTAGCAAATGCCAATCAACAGCTTAACCAAACTGTTGCAGCGCTTCCTGAGATGATAAAACAGGAAATTGATAACGCAGTTGAATCCAAAATTATCCAAGAATTAAACTCAATGAAAAAAGAAACCAAAAAGATGTCTGCTTTTGTTATTTCAGAAATGAAAAAACGAACGTCTTAAACTTGATCATGATTCCACAGCAATTCGTTCGAAATTATACGCGTCGAACAGTCCACGTTTTGTTAGATATTTGAAGAGCTCAAAAATACTTTCCGCTTTCGTTTTACCAAATCTATCGAGACAATCCTGAAAAGAAACCATACTATTTTTATCTTGCATATTGAAGATCAATTGGTCAAAATCATCAAGAGAAATATCTCCCAATAGTTCATTGAATTTTGGGAATCCACGATAGAAAGTATAGAGCTGTGGTCCTCGTATTGTAATTTCGAATAGAAGCGTTGTT
Source organism: Candidatus Hodarchaeota archaeon (assembly GCA_048886525.1). GTDB lineage: Archaea > Asgardarchaeota > Heimdallarchaeia > Hodarchaeales > Hodarchaeaceae > Hodarchaeum. Next base: position 14,176 of record JBHLKP010000033.1, read on the forward strand.
GGGTAACGGATATATTCATTTAAATTTCCAAATTGTTGATAAATTCGAGACATTTTATCACGGAAGAAATAGGAAAAAATCATTGTACCAACATCGGAAAAAGCGTTTCGTTGAAAGATTGGATCATCTAACTCCTCGGTGTACATTTCCTCAATTCTTTGTACAAATTTTAATAAGTCTCTTCGAATTTTAAATTCTTCTGTCTCTTTATGTTCCTTATCGAGAATTGCTACAACAATAGCAACTAATCTTTTACCTTGTTCTAAAATCAAATCAGCTTCTCCAAATCCAGCCGAGGAAAGGTTTTCTCTCATCGCTTCTTTACTAAAAGATGTTAAAGCTGCAATTAGCGACGCTACCATATCCTGATCGTATTTAGTTGCCCCAAATGATTGATTATAAATCGCGAACCCATCGTCAGTAATTATGTATATTGCCTTAAGCCTGACCATCTTCTTCACCCACATTGAATTTCTCAGGTTTTATTACTTTTATCGTTAGCTAAATTATTTTAATAAATTAAAAATTCAATTGAAGGTTCAATCGCACTTATTAACTATTATTAAAAATGAATCCTGAATTATAGATTTTTAATTATCAAAGAATCATAAATGCAAATGTAAACTTTAAAGTGTTTGAAAATGACTATATCAGCGTTTATTCTAGCTGCTGGAAAAGGAAAACGACTATACCCATATACCTTACACACCCCAAAGCCAATGTTACCAATACTCAACAAACCAATTCTTCAACATTCAATAGAACGATTATTACATTCTAATATTAATAAAATAGGGATCATAATACCTAATAATGATCTAATTATAAAGAAATTTATCAATAAAGTTTTTCCTAAACTTAATCCAGCTTTTATTATTCAAGAAAAAGCTCTAGGAACTGCTCATGCGGTAAGTCAAATAGAAACTCATGTTGAAACGGATAATTTTATAGTTATAGCAGGTGATTCATTATTTTCTGTATTTTATTTGCAACAATTATGTCTAACCCATCAAAAAGAAGGAAACATGATTACTCTTTCATTAGAAAAGATGGAATTCGACAAAATGAAATCATCATCGACAGTCGATTATCGTGATGGACGAGTATGGGAGGTTCGAGAAAAACCTACAACCTTAGAGGAGGTATTCAGTGATTTAAACTCCTCTGCGCTCTATATATTCTCAACAGCTATTTTTAAAACGTTAAGTAAGATTAAAAGAAGCATTAGAGGAGAATATGAGCTAGCAAATGCCATAAATAAAGCAATAGATGACGGATATCGTGTAGGAGGAGTAATTACTGATCGGGTTTGTCATATTAGCAATTCTAAAGATTTATGGCGTTTTAATTTGGAATTTCTGAAAGAAAGTTCAGAAAAAGACGAGAATAAAAACAAAATAGGGCAAAATGTGTCCCTTCCCATATCATCGAAAATAAAGAATTCTATAATCGGAGATAATGTAGTTATTAATAATGATCTTAGAATAGAGAATACGGTTATTCTACCCAGAACAATAGTTAAAAGAAATTTTAAGAATGCTTTGGTACAAACTGACTATTTCGAAACTTTCTCCTCTGAATGAACTATAAGAAGCTCAGAATTCTCTGATTACAATCTGTAGAGTTATGGATTTTTTTGCGGATTTTCTTTCTAGACGCCCTTAAGAAGTATTCTAAGTATAGTAACTTAAGTTAATAATTGATATAAAACTCACTAGGTGGGATTATGACCACTAGAGTAACTAATCTAACACGATTATCACGAAATAAAACAACAGGGAATTTCATCATTAGTTTAGTTATTCTTCTTAATAGTGCTTTACTCCTAATTGGCTTTAGTTCTGGTTTTTCATCTCTGAGTAATAGCATCTTTGTAAGTTTTGGAGTTTTTTTTTGCCTCATTTCCTTATACATCGTGAATAGACAACTAAGAAAACCATTCTTTTTGGAATACTCACGCTATTTCGATGAGTTAGGAGAGAGGAGGCTTAAAATTCAAAAAACAGTTGTTCTAGTAGATTTAATTGAACCTCTACAGACTTTATTTTCTGTAAAAACAGCTTTAATACAACTGGACGAGCTTTATACTGAAATGAAGAATGTTGCAAAGGTTACATCCTCTGAGCTTTCATTAAATTCCTCTACTGTACGTACACAACAAATAAGCAGTACATTACAAGCGTTAATGAAGTTTAGTGACTCTACAATTGATCAAATTGTAAAAAAAAGAGAAAAAATGATCTATTTAGCTAATATTCGCAAAATTATTTTTGATTCAATAGCTAAACGTCTATCCCGTCCTAAAAATAAAATAGAAACCGATTATTTAAGATATAAAGTAGAAGAATTACTCAAAGATAAGCGCCAAGATATAGAGGATTGTTTAGTTCAGCAGATACTTACTCATGCCTTAGATCAAGGAGAAATCATTGGTAGAATTGAACAAGAGAATAATGGTGAAAAGTTATTATCAATCGTTAGACTTGCTGGAAAAAATGAAGAAGTATTAAATATTAATACTTGGATTAATTCTAAACAATCAGAAGTCCAATGTATAATATGCCGCCATAAAATACACCATTCCGAACTTAATACCAAGTGTCCACATTGTGGTAATTCATTTCATCGTACGCATTTGTTAGAATGGTTGAAAGTATTTGGGCACTGTCCAATATGCCATCAACGAATATACTCTGCATAAAATTAACTCTAAGTTATTTTTTCCTTTAATTATTCCTTTGTACAAGGTATATTACTATAACAATAGTAGCCAAGGTAGAAAAATTTTATTAGCTCCTAGAATCTTAATATGATACTGAAAGCGAGTTGTGTCATTTGATAGAGATTTAATCTTATTAAAAAGAGAATTGAATACATTATATAATATACTCCAAATGTATACCGTATAAAATTGCTTTAGGAGTAATATTATTAAAATAAAAGGAGTATTTTGATAAAGAATAAGAAATTAATTACAAAAGCTTTTTATTAAACAAATTGATTGATATTCTAATAAAAATTACAAAAGAATAGTGCATTAAAAAATAATAGAATTAAACCAACCAAACATCTAAATAAGTTCGAATTAATGGGATGATAAGGGGTATTTTGTTGAATGGATTCACTTGACAAGGTCAGTATAGATAGTTTAGATGAATTAGATACTCAGATTAAATTGTTTCACCTAGGTGTTGAATCATTTAGTCCCTATGCTGGGAATGGAAAAGTTGATATGATCATCCGTTCTGAAAATGGAAATACAGTACGATATGCAGATATAAAAGTTTGTACAGGAAAGATAAAAGACGAAGAGACAATCACTTGGAAGTTAGAAATAAGCTTTTTTATGCAGAGTGAAAGTTTTGTAATACTAACAGCTCGCTTACCTGATGAAGATGAATCAATTCAAAAACACCATTTTGTAATAAAATCAACTGATTTTCTTTCGATTGTTAAGAAACAGAAGATGAAAACAAAGAATGACAGATGGATTATAACGATACCATACTCAGATATTCAAATAATTAATAGGAATTCTAAGAAGAAGCTTACTAGTACCTTAAGTAAGGAACTGAAACAATATTTTGACAATTGGGATGTACTACTCGACTGGAGAAGTCGTTAACTATTAAAATAATTCCTGATTCTGATACAGGATTTAATCACTTTATTAAAGTTACACGTATAATCCTTTACTAGGCTCTATCGATTCTCCCTGAGTAATTTGACGATTACGTTCTGCTAATTCCATTAATGATTTTTGAATTCTTTCAGCGTCTTTAAGGAGTGAACTGGTATCGATATCCAAATTCTTAACTTTATTAATAGCTTCAATTAACTTTGCTGCTCCTCCAGGATCGGGATAAGGTGTTGTAATCGGAACTAGAAATGAGAATCCTTCAATAGGAGTGAGTAATGCTTCATTCATTATTGCCCCAGATAAACCAGAGATGAATCCTGTACGAGGCTTTGGAAACTCAAATTTCTTTAATTTATCTGGATCTGCATATAATTGCGGTTCTGCTACAAGATAAATGTCATCTTTCTTTGGTTCATGCGGATCGGCAATAAACCCATCAAGACAAATCACTTGTTTAGTACCTATTCCTATCGCCCATTCTAACATTGCATGAGCAAGATAATAATATGCTTGAGGTGGACAGGGAGATTCACCAATTAGTACAACTATCTTTTTTTCCTGACTGCCATAAATTCGGTAAGGATACGCTAAAATACCATCAATAAAGACTGATACAGGGGGAATCATTGGAGAACGGATTGAACCTATCCAATTCAAATCAAGCTCCTGAATAATATGCTTGGCTGCGATATTTCCTACTAATCCATGTCCTGGAAAACCTGATATAATCCATTCAGGCTCAATATCAGTGGAACATTCGCAAATTGTTTTTTCTGGATCCATTCGTCTAACAAGGGATGTTTTATTTTCCATAATTAAACCACTCTATAGATTTTTAGATTAATACTAATATTAATTTTTTTGTATTTCCACTTTAATAAATTTTTTACTCTAAATAGGGAGCTTTATAATAATCGTTCTTTTCAAGACTCGCAGACTCTAACTAAGTTAATATGATATTCATGATTTAGATTGCTAAGGATAGAACCAAATGAATAAATCGTACAAGAAAATCCTGAATTTTGTAAAAAACCATCGTTATCTTTCAATATTTACTATTTCGGTGACTCTTGCCCTATCTTTAGCAATTATTGGATATATCTCAATCATATCGCCTTTATTTGAAGTTCCAGATTTTTCATTAAACACTTTTAACATAAAAAAGGTAAGCGAAGGATCTGTTTATGTAGATTTTACTTTTAATTTTTCAAAGCCATTAAAATACGAAATCTCGATAAAAAAAATAAGTATCAAACTTTATCAAGAAAATGATACAGAAAAATGGATATTAGCTGAAGGACATACATTAGAATCCTTTATAATTATGAAAAATGCAATTATTGTCGAAAATATTTCATTTATCTTCGAAGTTCAGAGAATTGATAATCTATTAAAGGTTTTATTGAAAGAAGAAAAAATCGGAATAATGGGGTTGTTATATTTTCCATTCGGTTTTTCAACCTCCTTCTCATATCAACCAAAAAACATCGGCACCAGTATTTTGCCCTCATTTGAAATTCTGGAAGTGCATCCAGTTCCACCTGGTTCCATTTTAGAAATTTTAGTTACTACTTATAATCCACACGATATAACCTTAAACTTAACAGAAGGATCTTTTGATTTAATAACGGCGGAAATTGGATTTTTAGGAACTGTTTCTCTAACAGAAGTTTCACTACCAACTAAGATATCAAATCTGACTTTTTTATTACAAACAAATCCCCAAGAAATGACTTGGATGTTTGAAAGGATATTGAATAATGGGACTCTCTCTGTTGAAATTCAAAATTTTGAAGCGATTTTTTGGTTTGGAGGTGAACTGATTAATATTTTTCTGGAAGAAGGCCCTTCCTTTATATGGGGAAGTTATGATCCAGGATTAAAAGTTTTAGGACTTGATAATGTTAGCTATAGTGATGAAATAATATCATTTGATGTAAGTTTAGGGTTATACGGATACCCTCTGTGGGGTTACAATGTTTCTGCTGGATGTGGAAATCCATGGAGTGTTTCATTAGACTTCTATCATATTTTGGAGGAAGAGTTACAGATTGTCGGTAATGGTAGTACAAATATGACAGTCACAATTAATAGAAGTGAAATGTCGTCTGTAAATGTCCATATCAATATTTTTCCATTTGCAGCTTTAGAAATGATTCTCATTTGGATTACTGAATGGGATATTAATATAGACATCCAGAATGGTAATTTATGTTTGCAATTTTATGATGTTTCGTTACAGATAGAATTTGAACGTCATATAGAAGCATGAATTAGTCTTGGAATCTAGGAATCGTTATTGATAAATCTCATATCTTAAAAGTCAAAAGTTTCTGTACTTTCGAAAACCCGACATCCAGTTGAACTTATTTCAAAAGGATATGTCGACCTGTTTTGATTTAAACCTCTCATCTTGACTACTTCAATTGAGCGTTCACGATCACGACCAATTTTTTTGTTATAAAGTCTAATCACGCCATATGCGAGAAATTCTTCAACCGTGAAGTGAACCTCACTTGATCCTAGTTCTAATGTTGTCAATGATACGGTCTTTCTACCAGCTAACATACCAAATAATTTGTGTAACTCTCGTCTCATAGTAAATTTGTCATGAAATAAGAAAGAAAAAGCATTGAGTGGATCAATCATTAATCTAATGGCGCCAGTGTTATCGATTGTATCCTTAAGTTGATCAATCATAAAGTTTAAACTAGGACCTCCATCTTTCATTCCTTGCTTATGTATAGAATATAACACATTCGTAGCTGAATAATCTAAGATTGTAAGAAGTTCCTCTCTCTCTAAAAATTCCAAATCCCAGCCAAAAACACCCATAGTGGTTAATACATGATGACGTGGTTCATTCATTGTTACTAATATCCCGGGTTCTCCTTTCAAACATCCTTGTACAACAAATTGGGTAGCAAGCGTGGTTTTTCCGCTTCCTGGACCTCCTGCTACTACAATTACCCAACCTAAAGGAAACCCTCCCCCTAATATTGCATCTAGTCCTTCAATACCCGTATGAACTATTTCTATTTTGTTCAGCGGCATGATCGATTTCACTTTATTTCAGGTTTTTGATTAATAATGAGGATTTCTAATTCACGCTCTAGTAATTTCACCTCTGAGATTGATAGAGCTTCTGGTGATAAAGGAATCAAAAGATTTGCGCCTTGGATAAGTACTTCATCACGAATATGTTGAATAAACCGAAGAACGGGCTTAAAGTCATTTTGAATAATCAAATATTCAATTCCATCTAATATGATTATTGATTTTTCTGATTTTGCCATAAATTCTTGAATAATGTGAGAAATCATTGTTAATTGGACCGGGTCAATAGTCATTTCCCCTTTACGACGAGTTAACCAAAAAATTGAGGATTTTTTCAGTTTAAAATCTTCACTAATATGTGAGGGGAAATTTCGTGTTATACACAAACCAGGATTAGTATTTGAAACAAGATTAGTAAATAATCTAAAAGCTTTGAGAGGTCTCTCGTCTTCAATGAGATAAGTAATTCCTGCTCTCAACTGAGCTTTGTCTTTACGTGTTGTCGTGGCGCGTTTACGACGTGTCATTTTTTACATCCTAGTTAATTTTTTAGGTAAAACCACTATTTCTAAGTTATATAACTTTTTTTTTCTTCTTATCTACGTTTAGCACGATCATATTCGTATATTCAAAGGTTTTTACTTGATAGTTTTTATTGTTTTATTGAACCCAAAAACAACAAATGGCTATACTTCTTTTATGAATATATTGCAAGGATTATTTTATATTTCTTAGTTATATGATGATGATATTCTTGATAGTGAATGACTTTTTATGAAGAACTCAGCATATGTGTCAAAATTCTCGGTGAAATTAAGTACTAACTTAGTCTTTCTATTTGAAATCAGACATTTAATACACTTTAGTTAAATCTGGAGATAATTTTAGTAATTTGAATGGTAATACAGGAATTAAGCATACCATTTATTCTATTTAAGGGAGGATTAATCATTGGTATTCCGTTGCCATTCTTTATCCAGTCTATTGAGGATTAAACTGGAATCTCATATAAAATATATAAAGTCCCTATACATAAACATATATGTTTAGTGGTTTAATACACAAGAAAAGTTAAAGAAAATTTCTTAAAACCTATCAAATGAGAAAAATCAAGGCGAAAAAGCTTGTTGGATCGAAGAATTATATGCTTAATATTGCTATTGACGATTTTTGCTATTAACACTCAAACTGCAACAGCTGCAACAATTGCTGATTGGGGAGATGTGGTAAATGTAATCTATTCTTTGTATTTAGACGCAGCTCATACTACTCCCCAACCTGGAAATGTAAATGTAGATATGTATGCAACTACGGGTAAGTATATATATATTACTTCAGGTAGTTCAGTTCCAACTGATGTATTAGGTTTATATCCCCAAGCAAGTGCTGCCTATTTAACCAAGTTTAAAGAAGGAATAGTCGGAGCAGAGCTTAATGTACCCAAATCATTTAAAATTAATAAAGAAAATGGCTATACGACTCCCGGTCACGAATTATATGACAAAGATCTATACTTCGTTGTGACATTAACGCAAATATTATATGATGCCAGCGAACACTCGTCTTCAAACAATGCGGCAACCGACTCTACAACCACTAGGAGTCGAACACCGCTACCATTTGAAGACTTCAACGCACTTCTTGCGATCAGTGCTGGTGTTGTCCTAATAGGTGGAGGAATAATAATTTGGAATTATCGTACCTCGAAAACCATGAAATTTATTACGTCGGAAAAGCAAATGGGTTCATCTATGAGAGAAGAAGTGATCAAAAAAGATAAAGATACCATCAAAGAGCTACGAGAATTAACAGAAACAATCTCTGCAACTGAAGATTCAGCTTCAAATCAAACGGAAGTCAAAATCCGTCGTCGAAGAAAATAAAGAACTATTTTGACATTTTTATAAGTAAGAAACTAGCGTCTAGTATTTTTTCCCCAAAATTTCGTTCCTTTTACGACCAAACAAAGGATAATCATTATAACTTTCTTAATAGAGGACTACATTTTCTCTCCGATCAGAGGTGTCTTTCACGGTCTTTTTCTTAAAGTCAGAAGAAAGAATGCGGACAAGATCGCTTCGAGTTAGCAGGAAAATTCCAATCTTTTCAGCTAAGGATCTAGCTGGATCTGAAAAGAAATTAGAAACAATGAGAATTTTCGAGATGAATCTACTTGTTTTAACGATCTGTTCCGCACGAATAACAATATCCACGCCAACAGCTCTTTTCCAGTCTTTGATGACGACTCCAATACCCTTATCACTACCATTTTCGATATAGAGGTCGATTCGTTTTTCGGAACGGCGAGATATATTACGGTCAACAATTAAACCTCGAATACGACAGTATTCAAGCGTTAAATCCTCTAGTTCAAACAATTCAAAATTACCTTTCATGATAAGTTCCATCCAAAGTGATGTGCGCATCTACAGCTGATGATTCAAACACAAGATACTCAAGGATGCCAAAAATGGAATCCTTAGGTCTGTAGGCCTTCTCTCTTTGATCCCTAATTGTAGATTGTTCTAAATAAATAAGGTTAGAGTTCAGTAAGTCACTTAAATGGTGAGTTATCGTACTCTTAGTTTTATTCAACACATTCGTTAATTCTTTGTGAATGATATAGTTCTGCTCGTTTGGGGGTAGAAACTTATTTTCTATCTCCCGAATGAGAATTTCCCGCAGAATTTGCGTTTTGCTCGAAGAAAAGTCTTCTAGAGCTTTAAGATTGATTCCAAAAGAAAGATATAAATCATCTAGATTTCCTGGAAAATTTAAAATTTCATCTAGAAGTCCAATGGCTATTCCAGGATTACCAAATGAGACATTAGCAATTTCTTTGGTTATATTGAGTAATTTTGGGGGGATAACGTGCTCATTACTACACATAACGAGACGTTTGGTGAGAATATCAGTTATGTCAAATTCGGTATAAATGGGCATCGAGAAGAAACTCTGGTAACTTCTGTCCCCAGTTTGAAGACAATGCCTACGATAGATTTCAAATTCTGTACTATCCATTATAGCAATGATTTTAGGAGAATTTGAACTTAGATTGGAATTCAAAATAGATTTGAGAGTATTTTGTAAATATATAGCATTATCAAGAAAAATAAGATCCTCTTTGAGATTGAATTGGTCGACTTGTTTTGCTAAAATTTCATATCCATTTTGAAAAGTACTTGTTAATCCGATTAATTGACTATATTGCTCAAAAATCTGAGCAAAAATGGATTTTCCACTCCCTTTCGGCCCTTTCAGGAAAAGTAAGTCCTTACTATCAGGTTGTTGTATATATTCTAAGATTTGAGCAATTAAGTATCCTATTTGGGATTCATCTTCTCTATTCGGGATTTTTCCTTCTATAAAAGTGTTTGGATGCTTTAAGGGTAGCAAAGGGTCGCAAGGATTACATTGGTACCCGGTTCTTGACCATTTCCGCTTTTTTTCCACAATTTTTTTAGCAGATTCGAACGTTAACCTGATAGGATCAGTTTTATCTTTTATCATGGATTTTCCCTCCTAGATAACATTATTGTAGCAGGAATCACATGATATTTCTCCTGTTTCAGGTTTTGGTAGACTGTAATTACTTCCAAAGCATTTGAAGTAGGTGAATCCCAATCAATGCAGAAAATCTTCGAACGAGCGTCATGAACATCGTCTTTCGCTTCTAGAATTGGAATAGGCTGAAAAGTTGTCAGAGGTTTTAGGTGATAATTCATTGTGGAAAGATTTACACCAAAAAGCTCTGCAAGATCTGAACTACGTAATCCCTCACTCCCAGTAGGAGGAAAAAAGTATAATTCACGAATTTGATGGCCGAGGACAGTAGCTATGATCTCTTTGCGTTTCGGAGTCATAAGAGTTGAGGTTTCGTCCACTGAGTCTTTATCTATTGAATCAACAAGTTGGACTATTTCACTAAAACCAAACTGATTAATTACCTTATTGACAATATCAATGGTAACTTTATCCGCATTTTGTACAATTAATTCATTCAAACAGGCTGTTGCAATGTTTAATGCAACAGTAGGAATACCAAGACTGTGATCAGCTATAATCTCGATAGATTTTGTGGAAAAGAGGCTTGTAGGAATTCGAGAAATCCGAACTCGAGAAGTAATCAATTTTCTGATTTCATGTTTAGTAAAAATCGGAAAGAAGAAATGTTCAGGATTAAAGAAAGACAGAAAAGCTCGAGCAAGGATTTGTTGTTCGGACTCTAAGAGGACAGTTAACGTTAAACTCTGTACAAATCCAATAATAATAAAACCATTGTGAGCACGTGTTTCAATATCTGACATGAAATCTTTAATACGGGGAATAGCAGGAGTTCCAGTTATAGTAAAGTCTAAATTATCAATAAAAACGATTAATGGTTTCTCAATAAGCATAATTTTACGAAGAAATCTTTCATACGTTTCTAATGTTTTACTGGAAGAAGATAGTTCCTGAACCTCAAAAGGTTCTCTCCAGTCTTTTAAATCCGTGTACAGTGTATCATAGTCTTGAAAGCCAATCTGTTCCCATACTCGGTCAAAATGCCGAGCTAAAGAAGATTTACCACATCCACGTAAACCATGACTAAGAAGATGTCGAAATTGAGAGACAGGATCTTCTTCGAATAGCCGAATGGCGTTACCCACCTGAGCTGCAAAGCTTAAAAGAACGTCCTCACGATCAATCTGAAAATCAGGGTTATCAGGGTCAGTGTCTAGCCGAAAAGGATTTTGTGAAAAACCAAAACGTTCATAAGGAGTTTTTTTGGCAAATTTACCAGAACGACCAGCTTGTAAGGCTTTCTTGACCTTCAGATTTAATTGATCAGACATTGCATATAATCTCTTTGAACCAATCAAACAATATGGCAACAAATCGAACTAAACTAGCTAAATCGAATTAAGATCAGATGGGTTAATAAGGAAGAATAAGCGACAAAATACTTATCTTACTCAAATCCACCTTCTGATCAACTTATTAAGCGAATTGCTAGTAGCCATAACCATCCAATATTGAATCAAACTATATCGAACTATTCGAACTACCCCTTTATAAGTTTTGTTCAAACTATTTTATTTCCTTTAAATCCGCCTATATCAGTATGGAATCATTGAATATAAGATTTAAATTAACTCAATCTTTAAAAACTATTATCTATTATTAATTCATTTTAATATTTTATTCAATTATCTTTTTTTCTAAAATGAACGTATCGAACCTTTTCTAATTACAACTAAGAACTAAAAAGTGGTCTATCATGAAGATGCATTCTCGACCGTTGAACAATTTCACCTAAAGAATTTTTGAGTTAAGAAGTATTATTAGAATCATTCAAAGAGTATGCGGTTATATTTATTGAAAAATCTAAGTGTGAGATTACCTTGAGATATTAAACAGGTATTTGACTTTTAATTTGTTACTTAAGATCCATTTGTCCGTTTTTTTTGTCATCCCTAAAACAAATTTAAACTAAAAATTAAACACGCAAATTTAATCTGTTTTAAATTTAAAAAAAAAGATATTTTAAACAGTTTTTTGCTTTGTATAATAATGTGCTTAAAACCTTAAAAGGAATGCAATAATAGTCTTATTCATCTTAAATGGAAAAATCATGAGTAAATATTGGAGAGAATTCATATTTAAAACATTTAAGCTTACATATTGAGACATATTCAGGAGAAAAGAATCTCCAATACCTTTGTGTTTTGTAGAAGATTCTTTAACGGTTACATAATAAACTAAAGAAATAAAATGAAAGAATTTAATAAAATAAGTTTAAATTGTGTGTATCGGGTTAAACAAAGGTGTTCATATTGGAATAACGAAACCCAATGTCATCCACTAACTTGTCCAATTATCTCACAAAAATATAACGATCTAACAGATCCGATTATCCCGAAGCAGATCATTGAATCAATAAATAATTTTGATAACAAATAT
>JBHLKP010000034.1:0-26656 GCA_048886525.1 Candidatus Hodarchaeota archaeon
TTTCTAACTTTTTTTATATTTTCATGAGCCTCTTCAATTTTATTTTGTAAGTAATATAGCTCTGCAAAAGCTAGATATACCTTGGCTCTTGAATAAGTTGAACTAGGAGCTTTTTTCTCATCTAGAATTAATAAAGATTTATTTAACATGGTTTCAGCTTCTTTAAAGTTACCAGACAGCTGAAGTGTCCGAGTAAAATCAAAGTATAGCTTAAAAAGGGTTTTAGATTTATATAAATCATCAGTTGGTTTCTTGCTTTCATAAAAGTATTGAATTTTCTTCCAAATATGAATTGCTTCTTCCCACTCGCCTCTCAGATAATGTAAGATTCCCATTCCCCATAAGGCATTATGAATACCAATATCATCTTCGATATTTTCATATTCTTTCTTTGCTTCATTAAACCATTTTATTGCGTCGTCAAATGAACCCTTACTTCGATATACAATTCCTAAAGCTCGTTTAATTTCCGCTGATTCATGTATTTCTCTATATTCTGGAGATAACGAATTAAACTTTTTTAAAAGCTTGTTTAAAACAGCAATGGCCTTATTGAATTCTCCAGTCCGAGCTAAAAGATGACTTTTATTTATCTGTGCTGTAAAATAATCAGAAAAGGTACATGCTGGATCACTACATTGTGTATCGATTATTTTGATTGCTTTTCCTATCTGACCTTTTTGAAGCAATGCGGTTTTTAGTTCCTGAAGAACAGATGATTTCAAATCTTTTTGGTCATCTTCTGTTAATACTCCCTGATCTTTAATTAATGGCAATAATTTTTCATCAGTATTCTGTAAGATTTCAATTGCTTTGTCGTAGGATTTGTCCTTAATCGCATCAATGCTAAAATCTTTCAATGCAATAAGTAAATGTTTTACTTGCTGAGAATCATTTTCTAATTTTTGAATATCAGCTGTTAAATCGTATTTCGTTGAATGTAACTTCTTGTTAGCTCTCCTTAACGCTTTACTTTCATTTTTAAGATTCTTCTTAACAGTCTTTGTTACTTGTGATTGACTTGGTTGAATCTTTATTATTTCAGATTCAACTAATTTAGGTATTTCAACTGATATCTTTTGTTCAAACTCTTTTAACCAGTCTTTACCTTGAAAAATCTTTAATATTTGAGCAATTGTACTATTCAATCCATCCAATCCTAAATCAAGCTCAACTAATCCATTATTTATACTTTTACGACTGGAAATATTGATTTCTTGAGTAATCTTCGTTTTTAATTCTTTGATTTTCTTTTTCAGTTCTTCTTGATTACTTGGATCTCCTTTTATTATATCATCAGTGATTTTTACTAAATTTATATCAAGAGGTTTCTCATTAGTCTTTTCATCTTTTTGTTCGTTATCTTTTTGGGGATTAATATTCTCATTATCTTCAGGCATCGTAGAAACCTTTAGCACTAAGGTAAAATAGTTGCAGTCTTAACTCTATAAATTTAATAAAGGAGGTGTTCTTGTATCTTAATTAAAGAATTGACTATGAATTTTTATATCTTAGTTTTCAGGCAATACTATTGAGTTCTTTGCCTTAGAATGGAAAATAATGATTAATAGAATTTATTTAATTAATTTTACCTCTACGTCCGTATATCTTACTTAACTTTAATATTTCTCTGCCCTTTTCTTTAATCAATGGATCCCATTTAAATCTCCATGTCCAGTTATTTCCGATTGTGCCTGGAACATTCATTCTTCCTTCAGTACCTAACCTAAGTAGATCTTGAAAAGGAATGATACAAAATTGTGCAACAGAACTCCATGCAAGTCTAATTAAATCCCCTACAACATCTTTTCCATTTGAATTGAGATAATCAAGTACTTGTTTCTGAATTGCTAGAGAACTTTTGCTAAACCAGCTTTTGGTTGTATCATTATCGTGAGTTCCAGTGTATATGACAGTATTCTTTTCAAAATTGTGAGGTAAGTATTGGTTATCAATGTATTCTTCATTTTCGCCTCCGAATGCAAATTGTAGTACCCTCATTCCTGGATAACCCGTCTGAAGAAGGAGATCTTTAACTTCAGGAGTAATTATTCCAAGATCTTCTGCTATAATAGGAAGAAGTCCAAGATTTTTCTTTATCTCAATAAATAAATCAATTCCTGGTCCAGTTATCCATTTCCCCTTTACAGCATTTGATTCAGTCGCATTAATCCGCCAATAAGACTCAAATCCTCTGAAATGGTCAATTCTGAGAATATCTACAATTTTAAAATTATGTTGAATTCTATTTACCCACCATTTATACTGATCAGACTTTAGTACATCCCAACGGTATATTGGGTTCCCCCAACGCTGTCCAGTTTCAGAGAAATAGTCTGGAGGAACTCCTGCAACATAAACGAGTTCTCTCTGATCATCTAAATAATAATATTCGGGGTGAGCCCAAACATCAGCAGAATCATAGGCCACAAAAATAGGGATATCCCCTATAATTTGGATATCTTTGTTATTTGCATAATTTTTTACCTCATTCCATTGTTGGAAAAACAAGAACTGAATAAATTTGTGAGACTCTATTTCCTTGTTATATTTTTTTATCCAAGACTTTAAACCGGAATGATCTCGAAACCGTAGTGGTTTCTCCCAAGTATTCCATGGTTTAAATTCATTTTCCTTTTTTATTGACATATATAACGCGTAATCTTCTAACCAATACTCATGATCTAATTTAAATCTATCAAATTTAGTTTTTAGGGCAATAGGTTGATTTTTGTAAAAAGATTCAAACGCTTTTTCAAGAAGATGATATTTAAAAGGTATAACTTTCCCAAAATCAACATAAGAATCTGGAAAAGAAATATTAAGTTCTAAATCAGAAGCTTTCAATAGGTTTAATTTCTTCAATTCATCTAGACTAATTAGAAGAGGATTTCCAGCAAAAGCTGAAAAGAGGGTATATGGACTATCTGCGTAACCTGTTGGGCCAAGAGGTAAGATCTGCCATAAATTTTGTCCATAATCGGATAAAAAATCAATAAATCGGAAAGATTCTTTTCCTAATTCACCAATTCCATATTTTCCTGGTAAACTAGTAGGATGTAAAAGAATTCCTCCGTATCTTCCTTTATCACTTATTGTAGATGACAATTAAATACTACTCCAAATGAACTGAGAATTAATTTCAAAATCTGTTTAAAAATAAATATTATTTTCATTAAATAATGTTTAATTCTTCTTTAACTTCTTTCCAAAACCATTCTCTCTTATATATGGGGTACAAAAGTTGTAAATCAGTTATTTGTACAACTAATCTCTCTGTAAGCTTGTAATTTTTGTGTATTGGACATTCTTCATCAATAAATGGATTACCAGTTATAAAAATTGGATAAAATTTACAATATAATGGCTTTATTTCGTGGATTTGGCAGTTTTCTTTCTGAAAATAAGGACAACCCTGTGTTGTGTAAAAAATGCCTCCATTATCGACTTCAAAAAAACCAAGGTATTTATTAAAAAGATGAACTTCATCAGGATTTAGAATTATAAATACATCTATACAACAATCATTACCATTTTTCCCGATGCACCCAAAGCAACAATTTTTACTTTCCATTTACCCACCGTCTATTTTTCACTAAAATATTCCTTTGAATGAAATTAGTTTCCTTTCCATTGATTTATCAGAGGTTTACCCTCAATAAAATTTATTATATCCGTAACAATCATATCTGACTGATGTTTTATTACATCACGAGTGTTTCCACCAAAATGAGGCATCACAGTAACATTATCAAATTCTAGAAATCTATTTTCAGAATCAACGGGTTCATCATCAAAAACATCAAGTCCAGCACCAGCAATCTGTTTCTCCTTAATAGCTTCATATAAAGCATCTTCATTAATGCAATAAGATCTTGCTAAATTAAAGAAATGAGCTGATGGTTTCATTAAATTAATCATTTGAGCGTCTATAAGCTCTTCTGTTTCCTCAACAGGAGGTGTATGAAGAGTAACCATATCTGAAGTTCTCATGAGAATATCAAGACTAACATTTTCAGCATTTGTTTCAATAACAACAGGATGTTCTTCTGATATATAAGGATCAAAATATAGAATTTTTGACCCAAATCCGTTGTATAATCTCTTTGCAACTCTTTGTCCGATTGCACCGAATCCAATAATTCCTATAGTCAAACCACCAAGCTCTATACCTTGAAAACGGTTATAAAACTCAGCAAAATCTCCTTCATCTTCCAATTCAGCAGTATTGTATTTTCCACTTTTAAGAAAACGATCAATTTCAATCATTTTGCGAGCTTGGGATAACATCATGGCAACGGTCAAATCAGCGACAGCATCCGCATTACGATGAGGCGTATAAATTACAGGTATATTTTTCTCGTTTGCTGCTTCTTCATTAATATTTACAGGAGTTCCACGTGTCGAAGCTATCAATTTTAGGTTGGTAGCCTGAATAACAGCTAAGTCTACTTCATCTGCTTCAGTTATTATACAATCAATTTTCTCATCTTTTATCTTCTTAATGAGTTCATCCTCATCAAAATAGATTTTTCCTGTATCACGCCAATTTTCATAGATTATTTCGCATTGTTCTTGTAAACGTTTTATTCCACTTTCATGGAATGGTGCGGTAATTAATATTTTCATAATAAACACCGATATTTACTTGCTAAAACCTAATCGTTACTTCTTGATTGATAATACCTTTCCTTCCATTCTGGAAAGAGACTATCATATTCAACTTTGTCATTTTCTTGACAATAGAATATCGTATGATCAGTAATAATGGTTTTAATAGCTTCTTGGTAGTTTTTAAAGTATCTAGTTCCAACCATTCCAGCAATGGCCCCTGCAAGCGACGCTCCCTCTGGAAGAAATGTTTTTATATCTTTACTCAATACATTAGCAAGAATCTGGCAAAAAGCTGAAGATCTACTAAGACCACCTGCTAGATACACCTTTTTAACAGAAGAGCGGCTAATTTCTTGAATCTGTTCTACATTCGCACGAACGGCGTAAGCGAGGTTTTCCACTAGTGCTCTTGAGAAAGAACCAATATCAACAGGTTCATCAAACGAGTATGCTATAGGGGTAAAAGAAAATCCTCCACTATTTGGGACAAGTAGCATATTCTGGGCGTTAAATATTTGAGGCCCAAGATCAGCAAATACACCTCTTGCACCTGCAGCTTGAGATACTGCAAGTTGTTCGAATTTCCCGTATGGATTTTTAACTTCCAGTTTTTTTAAAATGGAATCAATAAACCATTGATGAACATCTCCAGCTGAACCTGCATTTGATTCCAACACCCATAAATTATTGATATATGCTCCAGTCCAAATTTCTTGATCAGGATCGATTATAGGAGAATCTATAATAAATTGAATTGGCATAGTAGATCCAGCAACTATTCCTAAAGATCCCTTCTCGAATGCTCCACTTCCTACTAGAGAAGCCTGTGTATCGGCGCAGGATATAATGACTGGTGTTTCTTTTTTCATCCCAATTACTTTCGCAATCTCTGAAAGAATATTTCCTATTGGTTTTGCGTATTCCAGTTTTGGAGGTAATATTTCGTAAGGGATTTCAAATGAATTAAGTATTTTTTCAGACCAACTGCGTTTCTTAATGTCAAATAAAAGTGTCTCTGCTGCAGAAGTATCATCAATGTAGTATTCCCCAGTTAAACGATAATTAACCCAACCATCGATTGTTAGAAGGTGATCTATCTTTTCATAAATATCCTCTTCATTTTCTCTGAACCATAATAATCTAGTTAAGGCAAATAAAAATGGAAGTCCATGTCCTGTGATTTCAAATAATTCTTCATTATCAATATATTCTTCTGTATCAACTTCTAATCCACGAGCATCACGATTAGGACCAGCATATAATTCTTTACCATTCTTATCTAGAAAAACGCAACCATGTCGTTGTGATGTCGAAGTTACTGCAGATATATCCTTAGGATCGATATTTGCTATCCCTACAGCTTTCTTAATATTCTCGACAATTAATTTCCAGAATAAATCAGGGTCAAATTCATGGCCATAAGGTTCTAATCCTTCAGTAATTGTGTAATGATGTGCCCATTTTGACTTAGAAAAACCCAAGATGGTTCCTTTTTCATCAATGATGGATACTTTTCCTCCACTAGTTCCAGCATCTATAGATAAAAAATATTCACTCATTCTAGTCACCTAAATTACTCAAATCCTGGAAAAGGTCTCAAATTTTCACCAAAAAGTTTAGCATTCAAATATAACTGTAAATATTCTTCTAATGCTCGTGTTTTAATTGCTGCATTTTGAAAACTCTCTTCACTGACAGATATGACGCCATGATTTTCTAAAATCAGGATATTACTATCCCATAGTGCTTCTGCTACTGCCTCACCTAATTCAGAAGATCCAGATCGTTTATAAGGTACTATAACTATTTCAGGAACTAAAAATCCCAATTCTGCTGTCAACATGGGTATTTCAGGAGGATTCTTCAAAACTGAAAATGCAGTAGCTAAAGGAGCATGAGAATGAATAATCATCTT
This sequence comes from Candidatus Hodarchaeota archaeon, assembly GCA_048886525.1. GTDB lineage: Archaea > Asgardarchaeota > Heimdallarchaeia > Hodarchaeales > Hodarchaeaceae > Hodarchaeum. Next base: position 6,530 of record JBHLKP010000034.1, read on the forward strand.
AAAGTCATCATCTTCTTGAAAAATACGCATGTGCATTGGCCATTCTACCGAAGGGGTTTTATCAGCATTATCATTAACTATTTCTCCTTCCATTGACATTTTAATTAGATGTTCTGGCTCAACAAGATTCTTTTTCATTCCTGAAGGTGTAATCCAAAAAAGTTCGCTATCTTCAACTGATCTAAAACTCAAATTTCCCCCTATATCTGTAAGGATCTTTTCAGCATATAACTCTTTCATAGTTTGACATAATTGAACTTTTAAGTCATGATCATTCATTTGTTCTTAACCATCCAATTGTAACTTCTGAATTATATTAAGGAATTCTATTATTCTTACTCAGAACTTATACTATAAAGAAAGGGAAGAATGGTTGTAGTTTAAGCTTATTTCATAACTTTTTGAAGCTTCAATAGGTCTGGCATGGACCCTTTTACTTTAAGTTTCTTTGCAGTATATGCTTTCATACCAGATATTTCACCATTCATGATTCCAATCCATGTAGTTGAATCTGTTGTGATTTTTATGTTCGCTTTCTCAGGTTTCCCTTCTATTGCTTCTCCTGGGGTTCCATTTTCAATATCTACATAATAGGATTTTCCCAAATCAGTAAATTCGAAAGCCATCGTTTTGGTCCATTTTCGGAATTGTTTTTGTGCTTTTTCAGTATTAAAATTATTCATCATTTTGTTAATTGCATCTAATAATTCATTTTCAGACATGTCTCATCACATCGTTTGTTTGTCATAAATAACAATAATAACTTAAATTCTATGTTTGAAATCATTTTATATTAAAGCATAATGGCAAAAGAATTGACTATTTTATTGTTAATAATAGCTTTAAGGTTTAAAACCTAGAGATGATACCTATATGAATTTTTCTAGTTCTAGTTGCTTCAAGCGTTCGACATCAGGTTCACTAGTGGTAGTATCCCATCTTAGAGCAGTAAGAAAATTTTCGATTATTAGTTTCTCTTCTTTAATTAAGGATATTTTGTTGTGAGGGCCTGTTTCTGCTTTTTCAAGAACTCTTATTGGAATCTCAGTTTCCAATGGGTTTATGCCTTCACGCAAATTAAATAAATGTTTCAACGTGAATAATCTTTCCCCAATTCTTATAAATTCATCCATTGTTAAATGAATCCCTGTTACAAGTTTTGTAAATTCAAGGGCTGGAAATTTTCCAGTTAACATGCCAAATTGGCATAATCCCAAAGTTGAATAGGTTTGCTGATAACAGTAATATTCAGCTCTGCGAGTTGCTTTTCTCGATGATTTATACATTGATTTGAACTTAGATTGATCTACCATGAAATCAGAAAAAGGAGTGTGACGCCCTGGAGAAGGATCAAGTTTATATGGAATCAACATAGATTTTGAAAATCGAGGATCATGTGCTGGGATACCTTGGTTACGAATGTGCATAGCTATTTTTTCAGCTTCTATTCCAAATTCCTGAGCAGCTTTTCCCACACCCATTGCTAGCGTATCACCAACTCCTTCTCTTTTAGTAATTTTCTCGATTATCTTCAAGAAATTTATTGGATTATTCCATTTCAGTTCAAATCCATCTGCTTCGTCCCTTGAAATTATTCCTTTTTCCATTGCTTCTATTAAAAAACCTAAAATTGAACCGATAGCAATTGTATCTAATCCTTGTCGATTGCAATAATCATTCATAGCATAAATTGATCCAATGTCATCATTCAGTAAATTTGGACCAAGCATCGCTAAAGTTTCATATTCAGGCTTTTGCGTCTCTGGAAAGTCATATAAATCATCCTTATATGCCATTATACCTCCACATGCAATAGGACAACTAATACAGCCATATTTTTTAATTTTATATTTAGTAACATTGTCAGAAGTAATTTTAGCACTTCTACTTAGAGGATAATCTTTATGCGATCCTTTGAAATTTTTTACAGTACTATCTCCTGTTTCAACACAAACTGCTGTACCTGAACATGTCCCCCATCGTTTATATGTATCAATAACCACAATATTGGGTGCTATCGATCCATAAGAAACCCTGAAGCGACGGAGCCAAGGAGCTAATGTTACAGAGGTACTTCCCGAGGTTTTCATTAAAAAAATAGGTCCTTTTTTAATTTTTTTTGTCACTAAAACCCGAAGATCGTTAAATCCATAAAAATCATAAATGGGAACCTTTTTTGTACCCCTTGCTACAATAGCTTTCAAACATTTTGAACCCATAACTGCTCCAAGCCCGCTTCGCGCAGCAATTCGGCCTTTATCTGTTACAATACCACTAACTAAAACTCTATTCTCTCCTGCCAACCCAATACTCGCTATTTGAACCTTTGAATTGAATTTTTGTTTTAAAATTTCTTCAGTTTCGCTACAGTCTTTTCCCTCAAGGTACTTTGCCGGTTTAATTTCTATTGAATCATTTGTTATATGAAGAATAGATAACTGTTTAGCAATTCCTGTTATCAGAAGGATGTCGAATCCAGTTTTCCGTAATTCTGGTCCAAATCTTCCACCTGAATTTGCTTCTCCCCAAGTATCAGTTAGAGGTGATTTTCCTGCAACAATATATCTACCTGAAAATGGAGTATTTGTGCCACTTAATATCCCAGTAATTACACATAAGTAATTCTCTGGCCCCAAAGGATCAATATGTGGAGGCATATTCCTTAGGAGATATTCGAGTGCAATACCTTCAGCTCCAAGGTATTTTCTGAAAATAGGAGTATTAAATGAATATTTTTTTGTAGTTACTTTTTCAGTCGTTAAATCAATGATTCCTAGATTAATAGAATTCTCAAAATGCGTCTTCAATGTAAATTCTTCTTTTCTTTTAATAGAAAACGAATTACCTAGTATATTTTTATTTATTTACATTTTAATATTTTAAGTTAGATTCAATAAATAGCTTACAGGGGCCTGTGAAAATACTTAGAGTGGATATTTAAACGAGTTCTAGTCTTGAATTCTTTACGGCAAATCTTGCACCTAAATTTTATTTTGCCACAGTTTTTCTTTCTTTCGTGTATTCTGAGATCGATTGGTCTCAAGAATTTGACTCCACAATTTGAGCATTTCAAATTAAAATATAGTTCCTTCTTTTCTTTCTTCGTAAGAATTTCATTTTTTCTTATTTTTGCGGAGTTTATTATCTTTTTTCTATATAATTTATGCTTTACTGATATAATTTCGAATGAATCTCTAAGTGCGGAGTGAAGTATTTCTGTTCCTCCTAATAGAAGAAGTCCACCAGGGAGTAAATGATTATAAAACTTATGTATAATCTGTTCCTGAAGATCTTTTGAAAAATAAATTAGAACATTCCGACAAACTATTGCATCTAAATTTTGTTTCCAATGCTTAAAAAGAGTTAAATCAAGGTAAGAAAATTCAACATACTTTCTAATAATATATTTTATTTTAAATGTACCTTTATTCAACCCAAAAGGATCAAAAAACTTAATTAATATATCAGAAGGGACAAATCTCATTACTTCTCCTTCAAAAATTCCCTTTCTTGCCACTGAAAGTAATTCTTCATTGAAATCAGTTGCATAAATCTTTAAATTCTTTTCATAAGTCAATAATTGACTTCCGAGGAGCTCATGTACCATTATCGCAATGCTATAGGGTTCTGCACCAATAGCACAACCAGCACTCCAAATATTTATAGATGAAGGTAGCTTCTGTTCTTTCTTCTTGTTAAGAAAGTCCTTCAAAGTTACTCGAAATCGATCCCATGTCTCCGTGTCACGAAAAAAACTGGTAACGTTTATTGAAAATGAATTCCTTAATATATTTATTTCTTCTGGATCATTCTTTAATTTTTTATAATATTCTAAGTACGATGTGCATTTTCCCTTTTTCATTCGTGTAGCAAGACGTCGTGTAAAGTATTTTGGTTTATAATATGAAATATCTGTAAATCCATGCTTAAATAAGAATTGCTTTATTAGATCAATATTCATAGTATCAGAATACATTAGATATCTTCTCTAAATTTTTTATCATGAATTCAAGCAGATTAAGAAAGAATAAGTCAATTTGGATGATTTAATACTAGAAGAAATTATACTAATTTACTAATGCAATGAGGGATTATAAAAGATATGAAATAAAAAAACAGAATAATCATGTAATCTCCGTTTATATATTGTAAAATTATATGAAAATTTCGAGAATTTAATAATAGGTGCCTATGATGTCAAAGATAAAAGAATTTCAAAAATTTAGACAGCGAATGAATGAAATTATTCTGGAGAAAGGGAATTTAGGTATAAAGCGTTTCTATGCTTTGGATACGAAATGTTATGAATCAGGTGTCCTTTCAATGAAGGTCAAAGAATTATTAGGACTAGTGGCAAGTCTTGTATTAAGGTGCAACGAATGCATTACTTATCATATACTGCAATGTTATTCTTTAGATGTGTCAGAAGAAGAATTTTACGAAGCATTCAATGTAGCTCTGATCGTTGGTGGATCTATAGTTATTCCACATCTCCGAAAAGCCGTCGAGATATTAGAGGAATGTAAAATCGTTAATAAGAAATGAATTTAACACTTATGCAAATGATATTCCGGAGCTGAGGCGTTGGCTGACATAAATAACAAAAAATGCCTAAAAAAATTAAATAATGGAATAAAAATCCCCTGTTTAGGACTTGGAGTCTATTTAATTAATAATACAGACTCAATTAAAGTTTTCAATGAAGCTATAGAGATTGGATATAGGTTATTTGATACAGCAACTCTATATGGGAATGAAAAAGAAGTTGGAGAAGCTATTCGTATGTCTGGCGTTGCACGAGAAGAATTCTTCGTGACTACAAAATTATGGAATTCAGACCAGAGGGGGAAATCAATAGTAATCAAAGCGTTCAATAGAAGCTTTAATTTGTTAAATTTAGATTATATTGACTTATATTTAATTCACTGGCCTGTCCCTAAAGAAAGGATAACTTCTTGGAAAACTCTTGAATCTCTTCTAGCCACAGAAAAGGTAAAATCAATAGGGGTGAGTAATTATATGATACATCATTTAGAAGAATTATTAGGTGAAAGTTCAGTTATTCCAACCATCAATCAAATTGAATTGCACCCTTTCCACTTTAGGAAGGATTTAATCGATTTTTGCGCAAAACACAAAATTCAAGTACAAGCTTATAGTCCTTTGACTAAAGCAAAATTATTGAACGAACCACAGCTCAATGAAATAGCTATTAAATATAATAAATCTCCAGCTCAGATTTTAATACGATGGAATTTGCAACATGGAACAGTAGTCATACCAAAAGCATCAAAAGAGAAACATCTTAAGGAAAACTTTGATGTTTTCAACTTTCAAATCTCTCCCCTTGATATGAAAAAGCTTGATTCGTTAAACAAAAGAGCAATTGTAAGTTGGGATCCTACTAATCTTTCATAGCTGACTATTTCACTTAAATGACTTTATAATAAACCCTTTTTCTTGTACCAATTTCATTCTCTTGTTTGATAAAATCAAAACCATTATTTTCCAAGAATTCAGTTATTTTCGAAGATAACTTCAAAGAAATCAGCTGAAAAAAAATAGGAGGATGATCCTTAAATTCTTTAACTTCTATTAATAACTGTACAATAAACTCATAACCCAGTTTTCCACCAACTAATTCTGATTTTTTTCCAGTAAAACCTTTTTTCGACCTTTTACTACCTTCATAATAATTAATATCATACTGGGGAGGATTAGTGATAATTGCTTCAAACTTATTTAGATTAAAAAATAAACCTTTAATTATATTCTTATCTGCTTTGAATAAACGAATTTGGGTTGACAGATTATTTAATTCAGCATTAATTTGTGCACTCTTGTAGGCCTCTTCATTTGTCTCGGTAGCTTCAACTTTATATCCAATTTTGGCCAGCATAAGCGCAAGAATAGCGCTCGCTCCCGTCCCAATTTCAAGGATTTTTCGTGCTTGGTCAGTCTTATCTATATCTTTTAGACACCATTTTAAAAATTCCCATCTAGAACAAATAGTAGGTATCAGAAAACCAACGGGTAATGAAAAATCTAGTCCTAAAAACTCTTGAAGGATTAAACGGTTATATAAGAGAAGTGCAGTTGTGTTCCCTAGATCAATACCCTTTCCATTACTTGTAGAATGTTTTTTTAACTCGGGAGAACGCTCTAATGCTTCTTCAAAACGTAATCCACAGTTCTTTTTTGGTAAAATTATTCTTTTCATTTCATTTTCTAAAAAACATTAAGAGAAAGGATAAGACTTAAGGTTAGCGCTATTTCACGAATTAATTGTTATTATTCAATTCAGATAGATTAGAGTGGATTCTATAAATGACACATACGAATAATTATTCTTGGAAATTTTCTACTCAAGCTCTTCATGCAGGAGAAGAAATAAAATATACTGATAGTCACATAACCCCAATCTTTGCAACTTCTACTTTTAGTTTCCCAAATGCCGATATCGGTGAGAAAAGATTTTCTGGAGAAGAAACTGGATTCATTTACAGCAGATTAGCAAATCCTACGGTTGAAGTCTCTGAAAACAAAATCGCTGTATTAGAAGGGTTAAAATTGTTACAAAACGGTGTTCTAGTAGAAGGACATGCATTTGCTACTGGAATGGCATGTATAGGAACTGTAGTTATGGCTTTAACTAAAGCAAATGACGAAATTATTGCAACTAACCCGTTATATGGAGGAACCAATTATCTTTTAGGTGGAATAATGAATAATTTCAATGTCATCACTCATTTAGTAGACACATCAGGTGAAGAAGGGATTGAAAATATTAAAGAAGCGTTGACGAATAATACGTCCTTAATCTATCTTGAAAGTCCTGCAAATCCAAATTTGGCAATAAGTGACATCGAAGAAATCTGTAAATTTGGAAATGAGAAACAAATACCAGTGGTCATTGATAATACTTTTGCTACTCCTGTTTTACAAAAACCATTAGAATTAGGTGTAGATATTTCTCTTCATTCAACAACTAAGTACCTAAACGGCCATGGAACTTCAGTCTCGGGGATTTTAGCGTCTCGATTGACAGGTACTCAAAGAGATAAGCTGATTTTCGTTAAAAAGAATCTTGGTGCAACTCAATCTCCTTTCGATGCATTTTTAGTAAATAATGGGATGAAAACACTTCCATTAAGAATGAAAGAGCATTGTAAAAACGCGCAAGTAATTGCAGAGTATTTAGAGGAACATCCTAAGGTTCAAACTGTACAATATCCTGGTTTACCTTCTCACCCTCAACATCAAATAGCAAAAAGACAGATGAAGGGATTTGGTGGTATGATAGCTGTTGAACTTAAGGGAGGGATTGAAGCTGGGCGATCATTGATGAATAATTTAAAAATCTTCACCTTAGCAGTATCTTTGGGATGTATTGATTCATTAATTCAACATCCTGCGTCAATGACTCATGCTAAAGTTCCACGAGATGTTCGGATTAAAGGTGGAATAACTGATGGATTAGTTCGAATCTCTGTGGGATTAGAGGATGTTGATGACCTCGTAGAGGATCTCTCTCAAGGATTGCAAAAAGTGTAAATTTGAGAGAAGTATGTTTCATTTTATTTATTCAGACAATACTAAATGGAATTTTAAAAAAAATGCAAGGAGAAGAATTAAATATCATAAAAGCGTTTGAATTTGCCTTTTTGAAACATCAGGGATCATTAAGGAAAGGATCAAGTACCCCCTATATCGTACATCCGATTGAAGTGGCAATAGTACTAATGAAGGCTGGTGTTTCCGAAACTATGGTTATCGCTGGGCTATTACATGATCTTATGGAGGATGAAAACGTCCAATATGAAGAACTCATGGATTTATTTGGGATTGAAGTTGCGGATTTAGTAAAAATCGTTTCTGAACCAGAAAAGCTTAGAAAAACTCAAAAAGATCCAAAATCTACCTGGAAACAAAGAAAATTTGATAATATTAATCAGATATCTCAAACGGATCATAATGGTAAATTACTTGCATGTGCCGACAAATTAGTTAATATAAGAGACATGATAAATGACTACACAGTTCTAGGAGAAAAACTTTGGAATAGATTTAACGCAGAAAAAGCTGAACAGGAATGGTACTATCGTACAATGTGTAAAACTTTTTCTAGAGGAAAATATAGCATTGCAGATCACCCTATTTATCTGCAATTTAAAAATTTAGTTAAACAGCTATTTGGATAAATATTGGTGTGCTTATGACTGGAATATCAGATTTGAAAACTCTATTAAAAAATATGAATCCTAGATTAGTAGCTAATAACCTTGTTTTCTGTTCTGTTTCGGAGGAACAGTTTTTAAATTTAAATATTTTTCCAACAATGATTTTTAAGGAAGAAAAAGGTATTACCCTTATCATTCGCAAAGATCTAGCTATAAAGAACTTACTTTGCGACACCAATGCCCCAACGTGGTCTATGATTAGTTTAACAGTTCATTCATCTCTCGAAGCTGTTGGATTCTTAGCCACAATAACTACTTACTTAGCTAAGTTTGGGATTTCAACTAATGTAGTCTCAGCCTATTACCATGATCATTTGTTTGTACAAAACGAATTAGCAGATAAAGTAATAAAATTACTAAAGAATCTCTCGTTATCCAGTTATCCATGAGGAAAAACTTTTATCTTTATTATGTATATTATATTTGGCGTGCTTTTTATAGTGGAGACCTGAAATTCTATAATGCTAAAATACTAAAATGTTAGATAAATCGAATTAATGATGGTCTCATTCCGAAGCACGCCACAATTTCTTATTCCTAAAAGATTTAACATTTTTAATCTATTCTCATCGTATTATTGAAGAACCTCTCAGTAATTTATTCACATCTTTTGGATTGTTTTTGACAATGTTTCTACAGGCCTTTCTAGCGATGAATAAGGTTCTTTTATCATAGTCATTTTCTAATAACCATTCACGAAGTGTTTTTAAAACAAGTTCTGGATTTCTTCGTGAAATATCAGATAAATTATTCCCAACACTCTTCCTAACATAAAGGCTAGGATCACGATTAATGTATTTGAGAATTTCTATAGCTTTATCTGGCTTTTCTCTTATCCAATTCCTTCCATTAACTAATACAGGCCTTAGGGATTCAGAAACGCACCTTCTTGTAAATTCATTCGAATCTAGAATCCATTTTTTATATACAAGTATGATTTGATCTGGAAACACTTGTAATAACTCCCGCAAAGCCATTTGAGCAGATTCCCTCACACCAAAATGTGGGTCATTTGCAGCTTTTCTAACAAAATCAATGTAGAATACAATTGAATTCTCAATACGTGCGCAAGATGATGCTAAAAAAGCTGTAAATTTCCTGATTTGCCAAAGATTACTTGAAATAAGAATTTCAAGTGATCGTTTTTGTAAATCTAGAGGAACTTCTTTTAGTACTTGCATCCGTACCTGACGTAAAGACCAAACTATTCCCTTTCCTATTTTTTGGTTTTCTGGAATACTATTTTTTATTTCCATAATCAGGTTAAAAAGAGGAATTTCATTTTTGTTAGTTATAAGTTCGTGAAAAATCTCTTTAATGGACATGAGTAATAAAAAAAATCATTATATATTTCAAAGTTGTGATTGTCCAGTATTATTTTTATAGTAAAAACCTTCTTTTGAATATAGAGTAGAGAATGGTCAAAATTAATCTCAACTATTAGTATTTTTTCCTTTTAAACTATAAGTGAGATGCTTTTGCATGAATCGTTTTGTACCAACTGATTTATTAGAAATTCCTACAATAAATTATTTCAAATATAGAAATAGAGGAGAAATTGAGGATTTTAATATTTCAAAAGAAATTATACAAACGTATATGTCTTTTTATGGTAAGGATCCTCGCAAATTCTTCCTTATTAACCAATTATCAATAATTCCAGAAATTACATGGACAAGAGAAAGAGTAAGAGGACCATTCTTACATTCTACTGGTTATACGAAAACACTATACAAACCTTTATCACCAATTTTGCAGGGGGAGAAATTTAATCCCGTTTTTTATCTGATAACACAAAGATATCTATCAAAAAAATTTTATAGAAAAAAGAAGCCAGAAACAGTAGTTTTATTCATCCATGGATTTGCAGAGGAATCTTTTAAGCTACAAGAACAAGGTTATTTCCGATTATTTAATCATATTTTCCATTCAGATATATTTGCATTGGAATTACCTTATCATTTTCATCGTCAACCATCAGATTCACCATTTTCAGGAGCTTATTATCTCAACGGTAATCCAGTACGTATGTTAGAATCAATTCGTCAGTCAATTCAAGAAATAATTCATTTAGTTACGATATTTAAAGAACTTTATTCTAGAATAATATTATTTGGCATTTCACTAGGTGGACACCTTATTGCCATGGCTAGTCAATTCATAGAAGAAGTAGATATTATCGCAGCTCTAGCATCTCCATTTTTATTTAAGCTAAATCCTCATATTGTACCAATTTCGTCAAACATCGTCAATCAAGTTAAAAGGGAAGGTCATACAGATTATTATAAAATCCTATACTCTACAAATCTTAAATATTTTGCCCCTCACACAACTAATCGTAATACAACAATAATTGGTGGAAGATATGATAGAATAGTTCCCTTTTCTCAAGCCAAGGAATTAGCAATAATGCTTGAAAAACCTCTTTTTGCATATCCTGGGGGTCATATATCCATAATATTCTGGTTACACTCTATTTTACACCAAATTAATGATCTATTTCAAAAAAAAGATTAATTTTATGTTCAAGAGTTGAGTAGGGCTAAATACAAGAATCACGCTTTCATTATATAAGGCGGGAAATAAAGCTAGTTTTATGTATAATTACATTCATTCAATTAACCTAGAATGCCGATCATTCAAGAATATGATTTTGGTCATATACAGATAAATGATAAATCATATAGTACAGATGTGATTGTTTTCCAAGAAGAAGTTCTATCTAACTGGTGGAGAAAAAAAGGACATTCTCTTCATCTCGATGATTTAAATGCGGTTATCACAAAGAAACCTGAGATTATTATAATTGGAACTGGATTTCATGGCCTAATGGTTGTACCTAAAGAGTTAATAACAGATTTAGAAGAAAAGGGATTCAAAGTAATCGTGAAACGTAGCAGCGATGCAGTTAAAGACTATAATATATTTGTTAAGAACAATCAAAATGTCGCTGTAGCTTTACACCTTACATGTTAACCTAGTTAAAAGTAAGGATGTTAAGTTTATAATAAACTCTTTTATCAATCCTAATCAGAAGCTTTTGTTCTGCATTCACATGTAAATAATCATTAGAATCGTTTATTTTTTCTAGAATATGGTTTGAAAGGAGTTCGCGGTTCTAAACTAAGCCAATCATTTGAATCATCAATACGTGAAAGTGAGCGTAATAAATCGAATGTAATCCATCGAGATGCCTGAGGATGCGGAGTGTATTCCCATAATCCATAATCACCCTGATTCTCACAGATAAATTCAATAATATTGGAAATTCTCTCATCATCCTTACTTGCTTCAACTCGCCAACATAAATTCAGTATAAATGCAACATCAAATTTGGCATAATGCGTAAAGTATCCTTGAAATGGTTCAACTCCAATTGTTCTAGCTACTTCAAAACCAAGAGTATGTCTTTCCTTAGTTTCACGACCTAAAAGTAAGTCAAGAGCACGCTTAGCGCGTTTATCAATTCTATATTTAGGATGTAATGCTAATGCTGATAGAACAGCAGTTGTATTTGAACGACAACCCCATTTTGAATGTGGTAATTTTCGATAACCGGCAATAAAACCTCGTGTACCTGCTTTAATCCCTGCAGGCCATGCACCATCTTCTAATTGTTGCTCAAATAGCCATTCATATGCATTTTCTGATCTTTTATCAGTTGAAAATCCACATGAAGCTATGCCTTTCAAAGGAAATGCGGTTTGTAAAGGAATCATTGTATAACCGCTATCTACAGACCTTATTCGGCCCGAGGGGATAGGCCAAGAACCATCTGCTTTTTGAAGAGAGAAAAGATATTCTATTCCGTTTTTAATAGAAGGGTGATCTGATTTAATACCTAAAAAGCCAAGCTTTGTCAACACCATTGAAGTAGTATTAATTTTATCATGATAAGAAGAAGTTATGAAATTTTTACCATCCCAAGAACCATCTTTATTCTGCTTTTCAAGGAGTTCTTGGATTAAAGGATCTGTTAACAGTAATTCATTTAATTCTAGAACCTCAGGATCATTTATAGAACGACGTAATAATTCTTGTAACACCAATAATCGTAAGCAGGGAGAAGGATCCGCTAATAACAATGGTACTAATCTCATGTAAATTCCTCAAGTATATGACGTATATATGGAGCAGTCGGAGTATCAAGCTCAATAATATCTTTAGGGGTTCCCACGCCGATTATATATCCTCCTTTCGACCCACCTACTGGTCCAAGTTCAATCAACCAATCACAATTAGCAAGAACATGCGGATGGTGCTCAACGACTATAACAGTATTTCCAGCATCTACGAGGGTATTAAGAACTCCAATTAACCTTTTTACATCCTCCAAATGTTGGCCAATAGTTGGCTCATCCAAAATATAAATTGAAGAGCTAGTTCCTAACTTTTTTCGGGATAATTCCTTTGCTATTTTCATTCTTTGGCACTCTCCTCCAGATAAAGTGAAACCAGGTTGATTTAATACTAAATATCCAAGACCTACATCTATTGCAGCTTTAGTTACGCGTGAAATTCTATCATTCTCCTTAAATATACTATAAATTTGATTTAATGTCAAACGATATAATTCAGGCAGAGTAAATCCTTGAACTCGAATATCCATTACTTCAGTAATCAGACCAGTACTATCACAAGTTTCACAAGATGTATATACATCAGGTAAGAAAGCCATGTCTATTTTATTAAGCCCCCTTCCTTTACATGAGGAACAAGGCTTTGATAATTTTATTTCATCTAAACCAAGATGTATAGCATCATTACTCGAAGCAAAAATAGATATTAATGTTTTTTTTAACCCAAAAAAATGTAATGGACTATATACTTGCCTTCTTGATTGATCTATAACCATTGCATTAGTAATTTCGCCTAATAGTGACTCATATTTTCCAGGGTTAATCGGTTCATATGCTACTGACGTAGTTTGCTTTCTAGGTACAATAATTCTAGATAGAGTATCGATAATCAAGGTACTTTTTCCACTACCAGAAACACCACAAATACCGACAAGAACACCTAACGGGATTTCACACTGATCTCCTTTTAAGTTATTTTCTGTAGCGCCGATTAATTTTATCCATCCTTGAGGTTTACGACGAATTGCAGGTTTATTAAAAGATTTTTCTTTTCTTAACCATTGTGCTGTGATCGTATTCTTTTTAACTACATCTTCAGGTGTCCCCTTTGCAACAATTTCTCCTCCTTGAATTCCAGATCCAGGACCCATATCGATAATATAATCAGCCGAAGAAATCACTTGTAAATCATGTTCAACAACAATTACAGTATTACCTTCATTACGAAGATGTTTTAAAGCAAAAAGCAGTCGATCAACTTCAGAAGGATGAAGTCCTCTTGTAGGTTCATCTACTAGTACTGTGAGAGATGTTAATCCACTACCGAGTAAACTAGCTAATCTTATCCGTTGAGCTTCACCAGCAGAGAGACTCCAAATATATCGTGACAGATTGATATAGCCTAATCCCACATCGATTAGGAATTTTAATCGTTGAATTATTTTCCTGAAACTATAACTTAAAATATCTTGAGAATTTACCAGCTGATCCGAAAGATTAGTAAGCTGTTGATGAAGGTCAATCAAAGGCATTTCATGTAATTCGTGTATGTTGAAACCACCTATTTTTACTGCCAGGTATTTGGGACGTAATTTAGCACCTCCACATTTAGGACATTGATCTGTCTTTGTATAAGTACCTCCAACATCCCAGTCTCTTATCCACCCATAAAAACCAGGATATGTAAGTATTCTAGTATATGTACCCTGTTTACGGCTTTCGAATGTTACTTCTAATGGTTCAGGATCTCCATAAAGAAACACTTGTTGAGCCTCAGAGGTCATATTGTTCCAAGGAGTTGTCATTGGATCGAACTTGTAACGCTTAGCTATTGCCTGCAGAAAATAGTATCCACCATTAAACGGTTTACAAAGATAACCTTTTGGGAAAAAGCCAGGGGAGTACATCGCACCTTGGCACAAAGGTTTATCTGGTTTAATAATTAATTTTTCAGGTTGAGGAGTTTGAATAGTTCCTACACCGTGACAATATGTACATGCAGAGGCATAATTTGATGATGAAAAGAATTGAGGTTCTGGTACTTCAACTGAAATCTGACATTTTGGACAATACCAATTTCTATTCTTCTGATGAACGATATTACCACAATTTCGACATGTATAATTCCCAAATTGAGAAAATAGTACAGTAAGATGATTAGAAATTTCAGTTATTAGCCCAACTGTTGAACGATAGTTATACCATCTTCCCAATTTCCTCGGAACGACACTGAGGGCGACTCCTAATCCTGTTACTTCTTCAACATCGGTTTCAGGTCCTTCCCGAATCCCTTGTCGCTCATAAAGAGATAATGTTTCTAAAAACCGTCTTTCTGCTTCTGATCGTAATACATCACTGACTAAGCTACTTTTTCCTGAACCTGAAACACCTGTAACAACAGTAAGTCGTTCTTTTGGAAAATCACACGTTATATTCTTTAGATTGTGAACTGATGCATTCTTAATAGAAATTAAGTTTTTTTTCTTCCTTTTCGGCTTAGGAGTCTCCTTATGGGGTCGAATTGAATCTTCATCCAATAATCCCTTTACCGTAACTGATTTTTTAGCTTTCTCGAATTCGGTTGAAGGACCAGAATAAATCAAATGCCCTCCATCAGATCCAGCACCAGGACCCAAATCAATGATCCAATCAGCAGCACGAATGAAATCCGAATTATGTTCTACAACGATAATAGTTGCGCCAGAACGAATTAGATTATCAAGTACAGATAGAAGCTTAGTTAAATCATAAGGAGAAAGACCTGTAGAAGGTTCATCTAGTATAAGGAGACGGCTCTCCAATGATTTCATCCCTAGATATTTAGCTAATTTTACTCGCTGCGCTTCTCCTCCACTTAATGTTGGAGAAGGTTGGCCTAACTTCAAATAACCTAATCCCACCTCATTTAATGCAGTTAAAATACGCTTTGCAGTACTTTGAGTTTTAATAGGAAACTTTGGAATTAATTCAATTATCTCATCTACAGTTAATTCATAGATATCAGCAATCGAATAAAATTCTTTTTCTAACTTTATTTTAGCTTTGAGAACCTCATCAGAAAAACGTTTTGTCATACATTGATGACATGGAATCCAAGTTGAAGGTAGATAACGCATTTTAATTTCCACACTTCCCATTCCATTACACTCTGAACATGCTCCTTCTGAACGATTGAAAGAAAAGTGTGATTTTGTCAGATCAGTTAATTCAGCAAAAATATTTCTAATTATTGCCGCTAATTTAGTATAAGTTGCAGGATTTGAACGAGGATTTTTCCCTATAGGTTTTTGATCAACAATAATTGCTTTTAGTGATTTAGAAATCCCCGTTATTCCTTCACAACCCTTTAATTCTCTCCCAGAAATTGAAGCGTATAGTACATCTTCAATTAATGTGCTTTTGCCACTTCCACTTGGGCCTGTTACTAATGTCAAGCGATTGAAGGGAATTAATATGTTTATATTCTTAAGATTACGTAAAGAAGCACCCTTTATCAGAAAGAAATTATCTGGTTTTGGTCTATGTTCAGGAATGTGAACTCTCTCCCTCATACTAAAGTAGCGTCCAGTTAAAGTATCGCTTTCCCACAATTGAGCAGGTGTTCCATCAAATACAATTTCACCGCCCAAAATACCAGCACCAGGACCTAGGTCTAAAACATGATCTGCAACTGATGCCGCTACTCGGTCATGCTCTACATAAATTACTGGGCCAGTTAACTCATTAAAGGCTGGTAACAATTTCTGGGTATCATTTATAGATAAACCAATTGTAGGTTCGTCAAGAACATGCAGCATATCTTCTAGACGACTTGTTAATGCAACAGCTAATCTAACTCTTTGGGATTCCCCTCTACTTAAGGAAGGAGAAGGTCTTTTGAGAGTCAAATATCCTAAGCCAACCGTTATTAATGCTTCTAATCTTCTTTTTATTTCATAAATTAGCCGATCAGCTTGGGAGGGTAGTTCATGTTCTCCAAATAATGATAAAACTTCAGAAACAGATAACTCAAGCAGCTCTGTTATCCTCAATCCTTTCCAATAAATCATTGCAGCCTCGGGGTGTAATCCTGTAGAATCACAAGTGTCACATCCTTCCCCCTTGCATTTAATACATGATGTATGAAAATAAAGAGGTTTAATTTCACTTAACCATGCGCCACATGACGAACAAACGTTTGTCAAAGCAAATGTGATATTTTTCTTGTCTGGTAACTGAATTTTAACAGCATTTGATCCAAGCGATGAAACTTCTCTAATAAAATCTCTGAATTTTGTTGCAGGAGTAGCGGTATCAATAGCTGAAATTTTTATATCGATTGAATGTTGTTTTAAAGGATCTAATTTTGTATTTGGAGTTTTCCACACCTTTCCATTAATAATTATTGATTCTGATTCAAATTCTTCTTTAAGGAAACCTAGAAGAGTAGTATGGGATCCTCTAACATTTTGCAGTATTGGAGCATATATATATAAAACTCCTGCCTTGCAATATTTCATTAATTGAGAGACAATCATATCTTCAGTGAGAATTAATATATTCGACCCACATTTGTAACATCTTCGCTCCCCAAAATTTGCATAAAGTAATCTAAAGAACGGATGAAGGCCAGAAGCAGAAGCCAATGTTGATAAAGGATTATTATTAAGCACATTTTGTTCAATTGCGACTGCTGGTCCTAATCCTGTAATTTCTTGGACATGAGCAGGAGCTAAACGAGTACTGGACTGACGGGCGAATACATCTAAAAATCGTCGTCGAGCCTCATGATATAAACAAGAGAATACAAGTGAGCTTTTTCCACTACCACTAATACCACTAACAACAGTTAAACCATCAAAAAATTCCACATTTAGATCTTTAAGATTGTTTTCTTTAGCCCCTTTGATGTGAATATGCATTTTCTAAACCAATAATATATTTACATTAAGGTATAGTTTTATTCTTAATGACTATTAAAATTGTTTCAAAGACTATATTCAAAGAAAAACCAAAATTTTTTGACGTATTTATCTTTCCACTGACAGAAGATGTACAGTACTATTATTTTTTTTGAGGAGAATGTAAATGAATCAAACAATTCTTCTAGTCTTCAATTTATTATTGGTTTTGAATCATAACGTATTGTTAGTAATCAGTATACAATTCTACCTATCTATTACAAATAGATATGCTTAAAAATTGTATATTTTCAGTAGATGTGCTAATTCTTGGTGAAATAAATTATATAAAATCCTATTATTTTGATATTACCGGGATCATTGATGCGAAAATTTGAGATTGTAGAGATTGAGAATAGTTACCTTAACTTTTTTACTCCTGCAGTGATTATTGCCACAGGGTATTTCCTCTATAATCTGTTCATTTATCCACTTCTGATTTTACAATGGTTATCCTATGAAGATAACCCAAATTTTAGTATTGATTTTTTTGATCTGTGGAATCTAATAATACCTAATGTTTCCACCTTATTAGCGGTACTTTTTGTTATATATATTCTTATTCCTAAATTAAATATCCTAGACGCATCCATAAGAAGGATTAGGAAAAGAAGTTTTGTTATCACCTTTCTAATTTTTTCAATTATAGTAACTTTACGTATTTTCCTGACAATATTCTTCGAAGAAGTGTTAGAAGCAGATATTATACTAGATCCACCCTGGTATTTAAGAACTTATGATCAGTTAACGGTAATAATTTTCATGTTTCTATTTCTAGTCTATCAGCTGATTTTAAGACCCTTATTAAGCGAATTTATATTCAGACGAACCGCAATTCCTTTATTAGAAGATCGAGGATTATCCCCCTCTCATGCAGTACTCCTAACCAGCATTGGATATTGTTTATTGCTATTACCAATGTTTTTTGAAAACACAAATTTATTATCAAATATTTATTGGACTATTTCCACATTTTTGTTTGGATTAGGGACAGGAATTGTTTATATTCTTACTAGGAATGTATTATTATCAATTCTTTATGCTTCTTTTTACCATTGTTATCGATTAATTGATACTTTGGGTTTTTATTTTCAAAACGATTTGGTATTAATTTCTACTATTATAGATATATTAATTATTTTAGCTTTCTTAGTTGCTATTATTATCATTTTCTGGGATCAGTTTAATGAACAAATATCGACAAATTGGATTAGCATACTGAAAAAAAAGTCTGTACCAAATATAAGAAATGGGATCATTGGATTTTTCATTTTTTCAGCTTTATTTGTGGGAATACAATATATTCTAACGGAAACAATTGACAGAATGACTATTAATCCTTTAACAGGACAACAGAACTATCCTGATATCTTCTTTCTTTACACTTTATTTTACCTCATAATTTTTTCTGTTCCTTTCTGGTTCACACTTAAAAGTGAATATACTCAATATTAGAAATTAATATATTTACAAATTTAAGTTATTTCAGAACTTGAGGTAGATTGTTGAATGAATTATTATTCATTCCTAAATATTGAGCTATATTTCTTAAAATTTCCATAACTCTGTATGAAAAAACACGTCATCAAATAGTAAACAACAATTTTTTGAGTAGTAACTCGAATAAACATGCCTTCCATAGTGTAAATATCAAAGAAAATTAGTCCAATGATCCCATATACTAAAATAAGGACGATAAATGTTATATATCCTAAAGAAAATACGAATGAGAAGTTTTCATTATAATAAGTTAAGTAAGCCAATAATATCGATGCTATAAAAGCAAGGGAGAAAGCAGAAAATACAAAAAAATCATGCATTTCTGAAAAAACATTATCGGGGGTAAAAGCAATTCCTATAAACATCACTGAAGAAGAAATTCCCGTAATTGAGACAGCGAAACTTAATCTTCTTTCAATATCCGTCTTTTGAAAGAAAGAAGGAATAACTATAAAAAAAGCCATAAAAGAGACACCAGTAAAAGAAACACTAAAAAGGAAAACTAAAAAGGAAATCATATTAATCTCTCCAGAATAGCTTATTGTTCTACCCAGATCGCTAAAGAAATTTTGGAAAAAAGAATACCCAGTAGAGTTCGGGTTAATACGTGTTCCTCCACTATAGGTAAGCATAGCTATGAAAGTCATTATAACAAATTGAATACATCCTATCATCGAAAGGAAAAATGCTCCTTTTTTCCATCTGTCTATTTCCAAATTTCTATCCTCCTTTGATTGTGTAAAATAATGATTTGCTTTGAGCTGTTAATTAAGGCTTAAAACAATTCTTATTATTTCACACAGGACGTATTTTTCCCCATTTCTCAAGAGCTTTCTTAAGTTCAGAGTGGGTTTCAGCTTTCTCTTCTAGACTGATACCTTCTTTCCACGCTTCAATTGCTTGAACGGTGCCTTTAGCTCCTGCATATGTGCCATCAGGGTGACCATGAATTCCCCCCCCTACTTGAAGAACCATATCCTTAGTACCATATACAGTTAGTACTTCAGGAAGTACACCTGGATGTAAACCACCAGATGCACACGGCAAAGTTGCCTTAATATGACCCCATTTCTGATTAAGAACTCGTTCTGAGGTTTCCTTAACTTCCGAGCTTAAAAGCAAATCTTTCATATCAAGAACATCTTGCTTTGGACTATCAAGTTTACCAACTACTGTACCAATATGGATTGTATCAACACCTATCAATCTCATCAATTTAGCCAAGAAATACATCGAAATTCCATGAGTATAGTGCTTTGTAAAAGTTGCATGCATAGCACGATGAGCATGAATTGCCATGTCTAAATCCTCAGCTAAGTCACGAAGGGTCTGAACTGCTGAAAATCCAGTCGTTACAACATCAATCAT
>JBHLKP010000035.1:0-26333 GCA_048886525.1 Candidatus Hodarchaeota archaeon
CTTTGTTGAAGTCGATGTCCTTCTACTATTTTATTTGTTTCTTTTAACTCCTTCAATCGTATTTTAAGCTCTTTACGAATCTCTTTCATTGCTGATTCTATTTCATTCCTAGGACGTACATAATGCTTTGCGGGAAAGATAAAAGCACGCTCTAGTTCCACTTTTGCTTTTCCAGAGACAGGGTGGATTTGAGAAATACGTTCGACTTCATCTCCGAATAATTCGATTCGCACAGCTATATTATCTTCATAAACTGGCCAAATATCGATTGTATCCCCTTTAGCTCTAAATTTACCTCTGGTAAGCGCTATTTCGTTACGTTCATACAATATATCTACCAAATCGGATAAAATTTGCTTTTTAGATCTTTTCATTCCTTTTCGAAAATTTAAGCTTAGACTCTTGTACCATTCAGGTTTTCCTAAACCATAAATGCATGAAACTGATGCAATGACAATTACATCATCCCTTTCAAGTAAACTTCTTGTTGTAGAGGCCCTCATCTTATCAATTTCTTCGTTGATGTTAAAATCTTTCTCAATATATCGATCTGGAGTGGGTAAATAAGCTTCTGGTTGATAGTAGTCATAAAAGGAAACAAAATACTCAACTGCATTATTAGGAAAATATTCTTTAAATTCCTGGTACAATTGAGCTGCTAAAGTTTTATTATGGGAAATTATAAGAGTTGGTTTTTGTATTTGCTCAATTACATTCGCAATAGTAAATGTTTTACCAGATCCAGTAACTCCTAGCAATGTCTGAAATTGTTTACCTTCTTTAATACCCTTTACAAGCTGCTTAATAGCTGGAATCTGATCCCCATGAGGTTTATAAGGAGAAGATAATAGAAATTCTGACAGGTTGAATCCTCCTTTTTAGTACAAAATTCTATGCTTATATATTAGGCAATAGTAAATCATTCATAAGTATAAACTTGATGGCAAATAGTTTCTCCTTTTGTATATATCTGGCATTCAAAGAATCTATTGTTCTAATCCCGCTCTGAAGGTATTATCTTTGAATTAAACTCAAGATCTTTTCTAAATATATTAATTTACAGCAAAAGAATTAATTTTTAAGTGGTGATTGATTTTCCAAAAATTAGAGATAGAAAGAGATCTCTAGAGGAGAATGGTTCTATAGAGGTAAAAATTTGTTTGATAGAGATATTCGCGTAACAGTATTGGGCAATACAGGGGTAGGGAAAACAACACTTATTGATCGGATTAAAGGGACAAATGTAGTTAAAATAAAAAGTAAAAAAACCATGGAGATAAATATTGAAGAAAAAAAAATAAGATTGAAGTCATCTGAAGATTATCCTTGGTATTCTCCTGAAACCTACCGAAAATATAGAATAATTGCTATTGACAATCCTGGTGACCATAAACTTAGACGTCAATGGAGAGAAGTACTGAGGAAATATAAAACAAGCGGAATGTTATTTGTACTCGACCCAGAACAGTCCATTGAAGTCCAACGAGTAGCAATGGAAGATAGTTATAACTATTTTTTAGATTCTCTTGATTTAGATCCCGATAAAGCTGACAAAAAGGCGAAATTAACAAAATATGTATTTCATTTTGTTCTGAATAAATGTGATTTATTTATGGATGAAGGTCAAGAAAAGAATACCTTTGAACTAACACCAAAGATCAAAGAAAAAGCTGTTGATTTTTTATCACATTTTGCTACGACTATGGATGAATTTAAAGAAACTTTTCATTACTCAAAATTTGGAATTTCTTACATATCAGCAATTTATAGTCCTTATATTGACCTAGATAAGCTGTTTGAAGTTTTAAAAGTCTATATTTACCAATCCTAGGATGAAATAGCGATAAGATTAAATCTTATCTAGGTTCTACAATTGGACTCAAAGTTTGCGCTAGTTGCTTTGTATCTATAGTAAAGGGTCTTATTTTCATTATAATTCTTCCCCAACGTCTTTTAATATCCAAAAATTCCATAAATTTAGTAATGAATCCTATTTTTCTTAAAATTGGACTGAGAAGACTGAAAGAAAGCTGTTGATAGTCAGAAACTTCTTTAGCTTGAGTATAAAGGATAGTGAGTAGATCTTGGTGTAAACCAAAAAATTTTGGGAAATCTCTTGACAAATTATTAAGAACGCTATTAGCATCTTTATTGGTCCTATTATGAACAGTAGATACGAATTGTTGCTTAAAAGGAATAAATACGTTTTCATCAAATGAACTAATAGTTGTTGTTATTGTATCTTCAAGAGTCATCGTCATTCTATAAAATTCTTCATAAAAATTTTTTGGAAGTGGTCTTAATTCATAAAATCCTGACTCAAATCCGTTCATAGAAAATGGTAATATATCCCCGTATAAAAATTCAAGAACAATATTATAGCTATCTTCTTTCTTGAAAAAACATAAATCTACTATACCTTTCAACAGTTGAGGAAGTAGATTAAAAGCATCAATATTTTTAAATGAAGGAAAAAGGTTAATTTCACCAATACCGTCCATAGGATACACTCGTAAGAAATCTATATTGATATTTCCACATTTATATTGGATTCTATTATGAGATATTTCAAAATGACCTCGACTAGCAACAACGAGTTGAGATTTTCCAGAGATTTGAAAGGGAGGAATCATTAAAAAGAATTGATTTTTATTTACCAAATGAATCTCATCCTAGATTAGTTATAACTATATTTTAGGGATTTTTCCTAATTTATCTCTTATTGCTTTCAGAGTTCCAAACTTTTTAAAAATATTCGAAATTTATGTAAAAATTGATTTACTTGACAGGATGAGTAACTTGACTCCAAATGTTTCCTCCAATAGGATAAATTTGAAAAATCTTCCAAATAAACCTGGAGTTTATCTCATGCTTGATGGTAAGGGAAAGGTGATTTACGTAGGTAAAGCTTTAAGCTTGAAACGACGTATTTCATCATATTTTCAAAGAAATATACCCGATCCCAAAACTAAGAGGTTAGTTTGCAAAATACGTTCCTTTGATTATGAAATTCATTCATCGGAAGAAGCTGCGATTATTAGAGAACGTGAATTAATACGAATTTATTCTCCTAGATTTAATGTTCAATTTATGGATGATAAAGAATATCCAATGATAAGAATAACAGCTTTATCTAAAGATGAGCCTTTTTCACGCCTTTTCATTGTAAGAAGTATCACAAATCCAAACGATTGGTACTTCGGAAGAAAAACTGATGTTAAAGCTTTACGGGATTCAGTTAGATCACTACGAAAGATTTTTCCTATAGCCAATAAAACATATTGTTTTCGAACTAAACGTCCATGTCTAGATTTTTCGATATATCGGTGTTCAGCACCTTGTGTAGATAAAATCTCTAAAATTGAGTATCAGAAAATAGTCACTCGGCTAATCTTATTTTTACAGGGAAAAAGAAAGGATTTAATTGATAGTTTATATCAAGAAATGACTGATGCGTCAAATAAAATGGATTTTGAGCATGCTGCTAAGATAAGAGATCGAATCATTCATATTGAAAAAACAATTGATTCTCAAAAGGGTTTTCCAAAACCAAGAGACAAAGATATAATTCTCTTGTTTCAAGATTCAAATTACTATATGTTAGGAATTATTTGGATTCAAGATAATCAGATCATAAATACGGAAAAGCAGTTTTTAGGAAAAATAGAGGTTTTATCAGAATCAGAATTGATTAAATCGTTTATAACTAATTATTATTTGACTATAGATTTTTTTCCTACCATAATTGAAGTATCTAGTGAATTAGATGAAGAAATTGAAATAATAGAAATCTGGTTATCAAAAAAGAGAGGTTTAAGCGTGAAAATTCATTCGAATCCAGATATCTTTTCTTCACCACTCATAAAACCATTACTAAGGCAATTCGAATTATATTTAGGGGAAAAAGTACGTTCAATACAGAAAAAGCAAGAAATTAAAATTGAAGCGCTTAATGAGCTAAAGGAATATTTAAATTTAAAATCACTTCCAGAAAGAATAGAAACATATGATATTTCGAATATTCAGGGTTCTCTACCTGTAGGATCAATGGTTGTATTTCAGGGTGGTTCTCCTATAAAATCTGAATACCGTCGATTTAAAATCGAATCAGTTAAGCCAAAACCAAATGATGTTGCAATGTTGCAAGAGGTTTTATCGAGACGATTAACTAACAAAGATCCTAAATTTGCTTCTAAACTACCAGACCTTTTAGTGATTGATGGTGGAAAACCTCAGGTAAACGCGATATATCGAGTACTCAAAAGCTTGAAACAAGAAATTCCAGTTATCGGTTTAGCGAAAAGAGAAGAGGAAATTTATTTACCTCTAAAAAGAAATCCTATTCCCATTCCGAAAAGCAGTAGTGCTTTAAGGTTACTTCAACATGGGAGAGACGAGGCTCATCGTTTTGCAATATCTTATCATAAAAAGAGGAGAATCTCTCAACCTAAAACTCGTCTCGATCAGATTCCTGGTGTTGGTATTAAACGAAGAAATGCCCTTTTCCAGTATTTTGGTGATATTAATCAAATTAAATCAGCAAGTGTAGATGAGTTATGTGAAGTTAAAGGAATTAACCGTGGTTTAGCCGAAAAAATTCATTTATTCTTTACAACAAACCAGAAAACTTAGTTATTATTCAAATTTTTCTTCCATTTTATTCTTGTCAATTTAGCACCAAGTTGGTCAATTGTTTCTGGAATTAAAGTATCCATGAAGGATTCAGGAATTTGTTCTTCAGATTGGACTTCTAAGCTCAGTACTAGAGAGATTTTCATATTTTTTGATTGAAGAGGTTGCAGAACTCCTCTATAAAAAGCAGGAATAAATTTAGAATCAAGATCTGAAACTTGAAATGATAAAGAACTTGTTTTCTGAGTTATTCGATAATCATTCAGGACTTTCTTCACCATTATTTGTTGGGAGAATTTCTTTAGTTTAAGAGGAATTTCTATTTCTTTTAATTCAGGATTCTCTTTTATTGTCCTTAAAATTGCGTCTGAAATTTCATTAGTTAAAATTACTTCGTTGTTAGAAAAAGTAATCTCAGAGGGATTCATTTCAGTCAAGAAACGGAATGATTCAACATCAATTATATTTTTCATTGCAGTAGCAAGCCCAATAGCTCCTTCTTTGACTCCACTACAAATACATTCTTGAATAACCTGTGATGACAATACTTTCATCAGTTTAGGGTTCATAAAAAACTGTTCTAGCATCAATTTTGTTGAAACAAGAGAATTAGAGCCAAGAAACAGGCTAACTAACTTACTATGGTGCAATCTTTTTGCTATATAATCTTTTATTGTTAATTCGCGATAATACCAAGTTGTAAGTGGTTCATCTCGGGTTTGTGGTATTTCTAATGAAATTATTGATTTTCCATCAAAAAGAGTTGAATAAACCTTTCGAACATTATATGATAGACTATTTTCAATTTTTATCAACCTATTCTTTATTTCTATTATATGGTCATGGCTTTTATCGTCTTTTCTAATATCATAAAGATTTTTTAGTTCAATTAACGCAAGTTTTGTTTGAATAAGATCAATAAGTGAAGACAAAAATACCTCATTTGGGAGTGCGAAAATTAATGAATTTTTATATATTCTAAAACTGGTTCCTTTCCTTTCTATTAACTCCTCTAAGAAATTTCGTGAATTAGACGGGTGTACAACAATAATTTTGATTTTAGCATTATCAGATATATCATTAGAAGATTTAGGCCATAAATAGCACGGAAATTCGCTTCCAATGTGTTTTTTAATTATCTTTCGTAATTCTTCTTCATAAGAATCTCTATAATTTTCTTTCATGTTTTGAATTGTACGATTCAAGTTGGGAGTAAAATCAAAGAAAAATTTACCTTGGTTGTAATGAATATACCATAATTTTTTTTGAATTTGTTCAATAACCTCTGTAACTAATGCAGGTTGATTCTCAGGTCTTAAAATACATAGCTTAATCTCAGAATTTGTAATCCCTTTTTGATTATTGAGTTGTGAAAATGATGCTAGGAAAATTGTACAAGAAATATCTGACGCTAAATTTTTCCAAGCTGGATAATTCATGTCTAATGATTTTGCTTTTGAATTAATGCCTATAATATCTGAATTTAAAATTAAATCAAATTCTGGTCTAATATTCCGTAAGAATTCATTTTTTAAAGGACCTGACATAAGATTTATATTTGCAGGACATATTAAATCTATTTTAGTCTTAGAAGACCACAAGAGGGTAAGTGTTTTTCCCAAAATTCTTAAAATAGCTCTTGTACCCTGAAATGTGGGGATAGAACGCCACCTATCATAAAGCATATCAATGAGTTCAGGGTGAAAAGGATAAGAATCTCTCATACGGTTAATAAAGTTTGGATTAACGCAATATTCAGGAAGTTCTTTTCTTCTAACTCTATAAAGCTCTGTATATTTAGATAGGATTTCATCACGTTCATTAGGAAGAACAAGACTTTCAAAAAATCGTTTTATTATTAGTTTTGGAACTTCTTCACGTTCAACTGGTGTTTCAGTAGTTTCTAATCGTCCTAGAATTTGATTCATTTGATTTATAGTGTCATTTGCCTTTTCAGAAAAAGCTTCTAGCTGATAAACTGGTAGTGTGATAATTAGTAATCCCCTAGATAAAGAAGCAAGCACTTCTGTCAGTTCTTGAAGAAATAATAAAGTTTGAATTGCTAGGTTAGATCCTTCTACGGATATTCCACGGGCTTTCGTAACATATTCTACCATTTCATCTAATAGGATTAAAAATGGTTGTTTGTTTTGCAGAAAAACTTTCATTTTCTCTTTTCCAGGACAAACACGACTAATATCATTTGCTAGAAAGGTCTGATATCCCTCTTTCCCCCCGAGTTGATAAGCTATTTCTCCCCATATAGTCTGAATACGGATATTTTCAACTTTTCGGCCTTCTAGAGGATTTAAATAAGTACCTCCGATAGTACCAATTCGAATATTAAGGGTTGATAAACCATTCGGTAATTGGTTTGATAATTCTAATCCGTTTTTTACATAATGATATACTGCTATTAGAGCATGTGTTTTTCCTCCTCCAAAAGGAGTTTGTAGTTTTATAATTGGATTTCCTTGCTTGAACATCATTTTATCATGGATAGAATGAAGTAATCTACTTAATCCTTTAGTAAGGAAAGTAATAGAAAAAAATTTTTGCGGATCCTGATAATTAGGAGGTGCTTTTCCTTCAACAATATCTAATAAATCAGCAGTAAATTCAGTTTCTTGTAGTTGTCCTGACCTAATGAGTGAGTTTGGCTTAATTATTTTGTACCAAGGTTTCATTTTTTTGTATTCCTAAAGAATTTGCTAATAAGCACTATATAAATGTATTACTTTAATTAAATCTTCTTTTAAAGAATAATCACTATGGAACCATTTTTGAACAGCTAGGATTAAGTTCTTTCGGGATAGCTATGAAGAAATTCACAAAAAAAATTGTGAAAAACGCTTCTAAAGAAGCTTTAGAACTCACAACACGAGCAGTTTCGGGGGCTGCGGTAGATATTGCTAAAGATACAGTCAAAGAAGGACTCGAAAAAAGTGGGGTAACTGATGCGGTAAAAGAAAAGATTACAAAAACGACTAAACGAATGACTGAACGATAAAGTCATTAATTTTGATGGATAGAAGTATTAGAGTGAAGAGAGTAATAGGAATGAGACTAAAGAAGGTTAAAGATGTAGAACATGAAGAAGTGACCGCGTATGGATCAATAGGAACAAGCATTCAGTGGTTATGGGGAAAAGATGATGATGTTCCGCATTTTGCTCTTCGAAGATTTATAATTTCGCAGAATGGGAAAATTGGAATTCATTCTCATCCTGAAGAGCACGAAATTTTTATTTTGGAAGGAGAAGGAGTTGTATTTAATGATTCAGGTGATGAAATCAAAATCGTGCCTCATGATGTTCTCTATGTTCCTGCAAACGAACCTCATGGATATCGGAATACGAGTGAGAATGATTTGATTTTCCTCTGTATTATTCCCCTCCTACCTTAATGATGAGTGAACTTAATTAGTGAGGATACTAAGCAATGTCTGAAGAAGCAAGAACAGAATGGCTAGCTACTTATCATCAAGGAGATAAACGTTTACGTGATAAGCGACACGGCATTCTACGGCTTAATCATGAAAAACAACGAATTGAATTTGCAGTACAAACTGCGGAAACAGATAAATCACCAATAATAATTGTAAATTATCCTATTCGGTACCTTAATGATATTCAGATAATTGAGAAACGTCAAAAAATGAGAAAGCGCGAGTATATTCAGCTTGACTTTAGTGAACCTCCTGGAGAGATGGCTCCATTATTTTCATTCAGTCTTGATAATTTAGAAATAGTTAAGGAAAAAATTTTCGAGTTTAAAAGAGAAATGATGGTTTTGGAAGAAAAACAATTAGAAAAGAAGTCAGACGAGGATATCGTCGAGATTTTCGCACGATTACTAATGACTCCACTAGAGCAGTTTCAACAATTGATAGGGGAGGTAACCACTCGCTTGAAACTCTTAACGAATAAGCCCAAAAAAGCTACCAAAGCCTTTATATCAGCACTAGAACCACCAAAAATACATACAACTCGTGAGATAGAAATAAATGATCGTAGAGTTACTTTTTATGAATCGTTAGAAACCCATTCGACAATTCTTTTATTATTATCTCCTATTGGAGGCCGAATTGATGATTATTATCCTATGATTGATTCGTTACGAGGCTCATTTCAAATTATAATATATGGGGTAAGAGGGTACACCAATCCAATAGAACAAGATTACGAGTTTAAATTAAAAAAATATATAGATGATGTTAAAGATTTTCTAAATTTTATTGGTCAAGATAAAGATATTATTCTTGGAGCACATTCATTATTTTCAGCGATAATTCTTGAAGAATTTCTGGATCCAAAATATACAAACATTAAAAAATTTGTTCTGATTTCAGGAGTTCATAGGGCACCAGATACCTTCCGTAAAGGGATTAAAGCCATGCCCCATTATCATATGTGGGGACCATTTAAAGGCCAAGTGAAAAAAATCGCTCCTAAAATTCTTTTTTCCAAAGATACAGATAAGGGTATAATAACCCCTTTTATAAATCAGGCTTTTTTAATGCCAGATAAAGTATATTATCAGGTTTTTAAGGATTTTTTGCCAAAATTCGATTATTCAAGTAAAGTTCGGTCCTTAAAAAAGCCAATCTTAGCGTTGTGGGGAACGAATGATCAAATAATAACATCTGAATTAAAAGCAGAAATAATTGAATATATCCCTCAGAATCTATTTTCCTATAAGGAAATTAAAGGGGGTCATATGATCCATTTGGAGTATCCGAATAAAGTAGCTTACGAAATAAATAAGTTCTTATCCAATAAGTGGAGTTCGATAAAGATTGAGTAAACTAAAATCATCCAAAATGTTCACTTTGCGTTTTTCTGATAAATCAACTTGGAATGAATTCAAAGAAGATCTCAAGGCAACATTACGGGAAAATAACATACAATACCAATATTCTGAAAAAGTTCCGGTATTCCATATTATCTACAAAAGCGAATTAATTCAGATCCGAGTGGCATGGGAAGAGGAAACGTTGCTATTTACTTTAATTGCTAAAGACCAAATTTCAGCTGAAGAAATATCAGTCTGTTCCGAGATATTTGATCTATTAACCCTGTTTTCTGGAGAATTAGAAGAAGGTATTTCCCCTTATAATTGGTAAATCAGCTTTTATAGCAGCCCAAAACCAAATTTAGTAATCCCTTTCTAATTCTTTAATAAAATTCTTCAAATGCGAATAAAAAGGTTTAAATTTGCCTTCTGCCCATTCCTGTGCAATTTTTTTAAACATTAATCCATCAAGGTCCAATTGAAGCCCAGATTCTGTTTCTTTGACTGAGATTCCAGTTTTTTCCATAATTTATCTCCTACAGATGAAACTGAATTGAAGATGTTCTCTCTAAAATGAATAATATTATCTTTTCTTAAGTTATATTTAATATAAAAATAACTTTATATTATAAGAATTTTCTAAAAAGAGTTACCCTAATGGAAGGATAAGGACAAAGAAAAAGAAAAGGGAGGGAAGATTTAATACTCTGCTTTTTTAAGGAGTTCGTCCCATCTTTTGTCTACTTCGGCCTGAAACCTGTTGATAAGATCTTCTCGTCTAGTAGGTCTGAAGAAATGCCTCCAACGGCCTTCTAATTTTAAGAAATCTTCCAATGGTACTTTTTTACTAGGATCTTTAGCAATTCGTTCGCTTGGTCGGCTGAGTTTATATTGTCCATCGATTACAGAATAAAGGGGATGAAGACAGGTTTGTGTTGCTAATTTGACATATTCAATTGATTTTGCGGGGTCGAATCGCTGGCCTCTATTGCATGATGCCTCAACATGCATGAAAGCTGGTCCATCTACATCTAATCCAGCCCTAACTTTAGCAACTAAATCTTCTGGATATGCTGGTGAAGCAGTAGCTACAAAGGGTATTCGGTGAGCTGCTACAATCTCAGTAATAGGTTTCCTAAATTGATTTTTTCCAGGAAGCACTTTACCCGCGGGAGAAGTAGTTGTTGAAGCGCCGAATGGGGTACCCCCAGATCGTTGGATTCCAGTATTCATATATGCTCCATTGTCATATAGAATATAGAGAAGATCATGCCCTCTTTCAAGAGCACCTGAAAGAGCTTGAATTCCTATATCGTATGTACCTCCATCTCCTCCAAAAATAACGATATCAGTTTTTCCATGTTTATACATCCCTTTTCTTGTCATTGCCTTAATTGCTGCCTCGACTCCTGAGGCAACTGCTGCTGAATTTTCAAATGCTACATGAAGCCAAGGAACTTGCCAAGAAGAGAACGGATAGATAGTTGAAGCTACTTCTAGACAACCAGTAGAATTAAATATCATGGTTGGTCGATTAAAAGCCATAGTAACTTGACGTGCCATTGAACCTGCTGCACAACCAGCACATAAGCGATGGCCTCCAGTAAAATAAGTAGGTTTGTCTACTAAGTCTTTAAGTTTATATTTTGGTATTTCAATGCTCATTTTGATGCCTCCTTATTCACGTACTCCCCACCAGAATATCGGTAAGTTTTTGCCCGATTTAAAAGCTTCTTTCGCACGGTTATACATTGAATGGTAATCTTTAATTAGGGTATCACGGCCACCAAGTCCAATTGTATATTCCGCTACAAATGGGGAAATTCCTTCATTAAATAAGGCCGATTTAACATCTGAACTTAGAATACCGCCTGGTCCACCGAAGTTATGGGATCTTTCAACTGTAATAAGTCCTTTTAGATTTTTACAGAGCTCTGCTATCTCATTACCGAAGAATGGACGGTATACACGGATTTTAATTAAACCTACTTTCTCTCCTTTCCCACGCAATTCATCCACTGCGGTTCTTGCGTTTCCAGCTGAGGATCCCATAGTAATAAAAGCATACTCTGCGTCTTCCATTTTATATGATTCAACGGGTTTGTATTTTCTACCAGTCATCTGTTCCCATTCATCGAAGACCTGAAGAATAACCTTACGTGATCTTTCTTGAGCGTCTCTAATTTGTGCTCGGGCTTCCATATAATAATCTTGAAGGTGAAGTAATCCAATACTCATTGGCTTCGTTGTATCAAGCTTTAATTCTGCTTTACGTTCTCCACCAAGAAATTCCTGGGCTTTTTCACGTGATATTGGCTCGATACCCTCAATAGCGTGAGAAATAATGAATCCATCTAGACCTACTGCAACTGGCAAAAGAACATCAGGGTGTTCACCAATTTTAAAAGCCATTATTGTCTGATCGTGCGCTTCCTGATTGTCTTCAGAAAACATACTGATCCAACCTGAGTCCCGGAACAACATTTGATCGGTTAATTCTCCATGAATATTAATAGGTCCACTGATCGCTCTGTTCGCTATTGCCATAACAATGGGTGTTCTGGATGATGCTGCGATGAAGATAATTTCATACATTAGCATTAAACCAGCACTTGCCGAACTTGTAAAGACACGGGCACCCGCTGAGCTGGCACCAACGCATGCGGACATTGCACTGTGTTCTGATTCAACGGTAACAAATTCTGTATCAACTTCACCATCAGCTACAAATTCTGCAAATTTTTCAACAATAATGGTTTGAGGGGTGATCGGATAAGCTGCGACTACATCAGGATTAACTGCTTTAGCAGCCTCTGCTACTGCATCATCACCTGTAACTGCAATTCTTGTCATTTAAACATCCTCCATGATTATAGCTTTCTCACCCTTTCTTCCTGGGCATTCATTGGCACATACACCACATCCTTTGCAATAGAAATAGTCAAATTTTGGGTATCGTTTATCATCCTCACCAGTGTCCATGGATATTGCACTATCGGGACAATAGAAGTAACATCTCAAACAGGAGGTACAATTCTCAATTATTAACTTTGGTATCTTTGCTGCCCAATCACCTGTTCGAAAGAATCTAGCGCTTCCAGAAGGGGCGCTTCCAGCCATTGGTAGTTTTTTATATCCCCACTTTTCTTTTACCCAAGCTTTAAATTCTTCATCACTAACGTCTGTTGGAAAAGCTGGCACTATTTATTCACCTCATTATATGAGCGGTCTACTGCTTTGATATTTTTATCAAATCCTTTGTGTTTAAATCGCTCTTTTATAGCCCTTTTAACAGAGTCAAGCTTAATAATTCTGTCATCAGTAAGTTTTACCAATGCGCCAAGAATTGCTGTATTCGTCTGTTTTATCCCAATTTCCTCTGCTGCAATTTTTGTTGCATCAACAGTTGCAAATTTAGCGTCAGGCCTTAAATTTTTTAAATTAGTAACACTTTCAGAGTTTGGATCATCTGTATTCACAATTATGATGCCTCCTTCCTTGAGACCTGCAGCTACATCAACTTGTCCGAGTAATGTTGGATCTTGTACAACTACAATGTCTGGTTCATAAACTTCCGTCTTGACATAAAACTTTTCATTCGAGATACGCGCAAATGCGGCAATTGGGGCGCCTGATCGTTCAGGGCCAAAAGAGGGAAAAGCATGAACATACTTATCCTCAAGAAGAGCAGCCTCAGCTATGAGATAACTACTAGTCATAACGCCTTGGCCACCTCTACCATGTAATCGTATATCTATTATTTCTTCAGCCAAATAATTGCATCTCCTAGTCATAAAATATTTAGAAATATGGTCTCTTGACCTTACTAGGCGACTGAATCAATTTTTCGATTGTTTTTAGTTATTTTTTGTTCTAATAATAACCATTGTTAATTAGTAGAATTAAGCTTAAATAGAAAGTACCTTTAGGTTCAACAGAAAAGCGGTATAACTATATAATACAAAATACTAATAAGACAATCAAAACAATATATGCTAAACTTCATACAAATTCTAATAAATTGAAAATAATTATTAGCAAATGTTAAGATAAAGTAAATTTGAAATAAATAGGACTAAAAATAGTAAATAAATGCTTGTAATGATATTAAAATCATTAATTACAATTGAAGCGTGGTGTGAGTAGATGCGTGATGAATGGGTTTTAAAAATATGTGCAGCTGGATCTTATCAGGTAGGAAAAACATCACTCATTCGACGTTATGCAGAAGATAAATTTGAAGAATCTTACACTCCTACAATTGGGGTTGATGTTACCGTCAAACGAGTTACAATTGAAAATCAAGAAATTAAACTACTACTTTGGGATACTGCAGGCCAAGAAGTCTTTGGACGAATTCGTCCTATGTATTTCGAAGGAGCGTTCGGCTGTATAATTGTTTATGATATTACTCGAACTGATACTTTTAAGGATCTTGATCGCTGGATTACTGAATTTAGAACACCCGAACGTGAAAATGCTCCTATTGCAATTATCGGAAACAAAATTGATCTTGAAGATACTCGTAATGTATCAACTGAAGAGGGAAAAGAATTTGCAGAGAGTTATTCTGTACCTTTTTATGAATGTTCTGCAAAACTAGGTGGAGAAGAAATCGAAAATATATATACTGATTTAGTTAGAAGGTACCTAGAGGATATCGAAAAGACCTAAGTCTATTTTCGCATTCATTCTTCTTCTAGCCGTAATTCATTTATTTGTGGTTCTTTTATTTGCGATTCTTCTGATTGCAGCTCTTCTAGTTGTAGTTCTTCAGATTCATCTAGCTCTGATTTGTCTAATTGTATTTCTACTTCTTCCTCCTCTATTTCCTTTTCTTCTACTTCTTCCTCTTCTTCTTCCTCCTTTAATTCTTCTTCTGTTTCTTCCTCTTCTTCTTCCTCCTTTAATTCTTCTTCTGTTTCTTCCTCTTCTTCTTCCTCTTCCTCATAATCACCCATTAATCGTTTCAAACGCCATAGCATTTGAAGTTTCAATCTCCGGCTTTCATCATCAAATCCAAAATCATTGGCGAACTTTGGAGTTGATGTATAAACAATAGATCTTGCACGACTTTCACCAATTATATATCCGTTTTTTTCAAGATTAGTACAAATTTCGTTAATTTTCAAGGGTCCTATTTGTTTAACAATCTTTTTTATCATTCCAAGAGAAATTGGTTGACGATAGGCGATTTCTGTTAGGATTCTCCTTTCTTCTAGTGTCATAAATCGTTCTGGCATAAGAGAATAGAAAAAATCATAATAAATTGGATTTAATTGTAGTACCCATCGATCTTTAGAGATTTCATTAATCAATATTGGAGACGTTTTACTTCGGTTCTTAGAAAGCTTCCTAATAGTACGTTTTACATGAGGAGATTCTTCTTGGAGGTTTTCAATTAATTCTGAGACATGTATAGGTCTTCCAACAGAAAACAGGGCACCTTCAATACGTTCTTCGAGAGTTATTGGAATGAGTTCGATTGGTTTATATGATACAACAGAGGAATCTATTCCTTTTTTCTCCTGTGTAAATATCTCTGGTGAAATAAAACTATGAATAGAAGTTTCTGATTCAACAATTGGTTTGATAGGTGGCCAAAAATCAACTATTGACTCCTCAGGTTTATCTGGTAATACTTCAGGAATGGTTTCTGTGATTGCCTTTGAAAAAGCTGTAATCTTATCTACTTGAGTCATTCCAGTTATAGTTTCTGATTGATTTTCTGTTGGAGTGTCTAAGGGGGATTGAACAGAATCATCACCTTTAATTTCAGATGTATCTTCTGTTACTTTCTTATCTTTCTTATCCTTTTTTCCACGGCGAAAAAGACGAAACATAATTTATCATCAGTGTGTTTTATTAGTCAAATTGTAGTTGTTGGAGCGCATAATCTCTTAATCCAGCCTGAATAGCTTTTTTAGCCTTATTGGATTCTAGAGGAATTTTAAAAAGATTCAGAAATTCCTCTGTGACATTAATGACATTTTTATTTCCTTTTGGTGTTATTGTAACCAAGTTCATTGTTTTAAGCTCATCTAAATCTTCTTTTGTCTTTTTACCAAATAGACGTTGAAGTTTCGATGGAGTAATTTGTTCATTCAAAACATATTCTTTGAATGCAACAATGCTTAGTACTTTAAGTAAATGACGTGGAACTTCTGATCGTTTTATGAAAGGCCAATGTAGATGAGCAGCAACTTCTTCTCGTAGTCTTAGCTGAACCATTCCTTTATCAGTTTCAACGATTGTATATGCATTTTTATGATCGAGATGCTTGTCTCTGAGTTTTTCGATCAGTTTTTCAACATTTCCTTCATCTTTTTGAATTATCTCTGCTAATTCTGTTAAAGAAACAGGTCTATCATAAAGGAATAAAGCTGCTTCTATAATCTCTCTTTCTTTTAACACTTCTAAATCCATCTTACGACCAGATCCTTATGTTAATATTATCATGTTTTATAAGAAGAAATCTCTTTTTTAAATATCGTTGTTCAGAAGTTCGGAATATGGCTATTTACTTTTTCAGGTCTAATAAGATTTTTTGAATAATCACCAATTGATTGTTTTTTTATCCTCAATATCAGAAAAAAATGATTAAAGTATAAAATAAGTCCTGTACTGGCCTTATACATAAGCTGGAGATCTTATTATAGAGAAATTAATATATCCATGGTATTAGGGGTTTCTATAATCTGATTAAATGAGAATTCAATAAAAAAAATATAGGAAAAGCTTAATTTAGGCTAAATTTGTATAAGCTCAAAAAAGTAGATACTCTTTGATTTAGGAAGTGAGAAAAAAAAATGAGCCTTGAACTTGATAGTCTAGATCTTAATTTTCAAGAAAGTAAGATTTACCTCTTATTACTTGCATTAGGACCTCTTTCATTAGGTGAAATTATAAAAAATGCCGAATTTACGTTAGATGATTCCATTAAGGCACTCGAAGGTTTGAAAAACAAAGGTTATGCCCATGAAATTCCAGGACTAGCAAATCGATTCGATGCTATTATACCATGGAATGATCTGAAAGCTAGTACAAATACAACTCTTTCACAAATGGAATCACTAGCTGAACAACTTGATGACCATATCACCCAGAAATTAACAATAATTCTTGGTAAATTACGTGAGGAGTCAGATAAAATTTCTAATGGCCTAAAAGAAACTCAATCGGGTATAAATCAGATCGAAATAAAAGCTGAAGGTGATATTGAAGCCAAAATCGCTAAATTTACACTCGAAGTCGAAGAAGAAACAAATCAAACTAAAACAAATATATCAAATATATTTGAATCTAAAATCAGTGATCATCAAGCTCTAGTTTCTAACACAAAGGAAAGCTATCTCCAAAAGATTAATGAAATAAGTACAAGTACTCAAGCAAATAATAAAAAATTGCTTGAAAATTATCAATCTGGCTTAGGTACGTTACAGGAAACAGAAAAAGAACGAAATATGATACTAACTACTAAAGTAGACGATCTTGTCATGCAATCAAAAGATTCTCTTACTGAAGGAATCCAAAATATTCATGGAACAATGGAAAA
Organism: Candidatus Hodarchaeota archaeon; assembly: GCA_048886525.1. Classification (GTDB taxonomy): domain Archaea; phylum Asgardarchaeota; class Heimdallarchaeia; order Hodarchaeales; family Hodarchaeaceae; genus Hodarchaeum. The sequence continues at coordinate 16,981 of JBHLKP010000035.1, forward strand.
AACAGGCCAGAAACTGTATGAATCGATTGATGAGCGAAATGAAAAGATAAGAAATCATATAACCAATGTAACTGGAAAAGTTGCTGGTATAGCTACTGAAGTAGGTAATGAGAGTCAGCTAAAAGTAGTCGATTCGATTGAATCAGTTAATGCAAAAATACAAGAGCAATTAGCTACAAATAAACAAGAAACAACCGCTGGATTTATTACTACTAACGAAGAGATCAAAACGAAGTCGGTTACTAGTGCACAGAACTTACAACAAATAATTAATGAAACCTTAGTTAAGACTCAAAGTGAATTGACTGGGATGTTGCAGCAAGTACAGGAATCTCTGTCTCAAACTATATCAAATACACGAAATCAAATGGAATCTACAATTAATGAGTTTTCAGATTCAGTAAAATTGCAAACTGATCGTGATGTTCAAAAAATCGTCTCAAATACTGAATCTACACTTGGAGGACTTGCGGAAGAAGCACAAATTACTCTTGATAGATCTAAAGAAGAAGTTACTTCCATTTTAAACGGGATGAAAGACAGTACAAATCAAAAGACTAATGAAATCCAAGAAACAGCATTAATCGAACTTGACAATGTCATTAATACACTAAAAACCGATATAAAAACACAACTAGAGGATTTTAAAACTATTTTAGAACCTCAACAAAGGTTTCTGAACGATATGTTAACTAGTTTTCAAACAGAGTTTTCAAGCTCGCAAACTCAGGCGATTAACACATTTACAAGTGTAATAGAAGAATTTAAGGCATCAGTTGTTGCTAAAAATCAAGAACTTGGTGAGATGATTAGTAAAGAGAAAAGTAATATCACTGAGAGTATTAATAAGTTCATTGAAGAAATTAATAACCAACTAAAAGATTATGATGTTAAATTCAGCGAAGTATTAACCGAATCAGCCGTTAAAAGTTCCGAAAAAGTAATCGCAAAAACACGTGAATTTCAGGAAAAAATAGTAGCTGCAATAAATGAAATGAGTAAAACCGCAAATTCCCAATTGAAAACCATAAACGAGATGATTTCTTCTAGTATTAATACTGAAATGGCTATGTTGGATAATGAACTTAAAGATTTTGCGTCAAAGTTTAAAGAATTCACATTGGCTAATGAAGAAGTTTTTAAAAATCATCTATTTTCATTGGAAAAGCTAGCTTCTTTAGTAACAGAAACAAAACACCCAGAAGTAGAAACAGCACCAATAATTTCAAAAGAAGCAACAATAGCTTACATCCGAGATATGTTATCACGAATGAAAGGTGGAATTACTATTCTGATGCCAGATATAAATGATATACCTGTTGATTTAATTTTATCGTCTAAAAATCATCAGCGAATTAATATTGTTAGTATTATTGATCCTAATTCACAAAAGGATTTTCTGAAAAAACTATTCCAGAAACCTAATGTTAGAGTTAGAAGTGTTGATCAGACCAAATTCGAAGGAGTGGAAGGATATTTAGCAGCTGATCGTGATGGAGAAGAGGTATTGATTGGTGTTACAGAAGATAAGGGAGGAATTGTAGCCATAGCTAGTGAATCAGACGCCTTTATAAATCTAATGGGAAAAATAGTTCTTGGAGACTATTTTTTGGCGAGATCCCAAGAAATAAATCGAAGTGACGTCGGTATGTAGAATTTTTAAATAAAACCTCTAATTTTCATCCTTTTCTTTCTTTTTCTTTTCAACAACGGAAATATAGATTTCATAGGGAGGATTCATTTCTTGTTCTGCGGTTATTAATTCATCCCTAAATAAGTAAAGACAAGAAATTAATACACGAGCTCTTGTAAGCCTTTTTTGTTCTTCAGATCCTCCTTTCTCCTCCATTTTGCTAACAACCTTAGAAAATTCAGCTTCTTTGTTTTTATCTTTCTTTGCTATCTTTTTAATAGTTTCAAATGTATTTTTTACAATTTCTTCAATCGCAATCCTATCTAAATCGAGTTCATAGTCGAAAGATTCGAAATCAGCAAGTTCTAAGCGCCGTCTTCGTTTAGCTACTCCTCCCTTTTCTCTTTGTAATCTTTTCTCTTCTTTTATTTTGTCTAATTTTCTTTTTTCATCTTCTTCCTGTAAAGCAAGTAGTAACTCGGCATAAAATGCGTCAGGATTAGCTGATTCTGCAAGAGCGAGCATTTCTCTTGTGATATAAAATTCTAATGGGATTTTGAATTGAAAAGCACGCCTTGTTGCGCGAAGTGCGATCTTTTCTTCTTGCTTTTTTTCATATTGAATGGCAAGGCTAACTTTTTTTTTCAGGATCCTTGAAGCAGAATATATTGCCTGCCCAAGAATCCGAAAGTCCAATCCTTGATCAAGTAGTTTACGGTGAAAATCAGGAAGGATTTCTTTCATCCTAAATTCACGAATATACGATACACGTTCAGGGAATAGATCAGGATTTATTAAATATATATAAGGTTCTTCAAGGAAAAATTGACCACTATGGCTGAATAATCTGATATAATCCTCTTCCTCTTCTTCTTCCTCCTCTTCATCAGTACTAATTACTTCAGAATTTTCTAAATCTGCCATATAGTTGTCCTCTTAGGAGTAGAATTGATATTTTACTTTTTTATCTAACATCAAAAGGCTTGAGCTCGCTCGAGTTGCTTGTCTTCACTCATTTGTATTGAAAATACTGAACTTAACCCTTTAACATTGGTACATCCATATAATCGATCAGCCCATGCCATGAGTATGTCGCGATGACTAATAACAAGAAATTGAGCTCCAGGAGTGGTTTTTTTTGATTTTATTGTATCCTCCTCTTCTTGTCCAACACTTCTACTCATACGATGTAGCAGTTTCGCTACTCGTCGTACATTCATGGGATCCAAAGCGGCATCAATTTCATCAAGGATATAGAATGGTTGAGCGTCAACTGTTTGGACAGCAAAGATAAATGCAAGTGCAGTTAAAGCTTTTTCTCCACCTGACATTGCTTCTAGCGATGCTACTTTCTTACCTGCAGGGTGAGCTTCAATAAACATCCCCCCTTCAAATATATCCTCTCCTTTTTTGGGATCTTTCTCAAGAATTAATTTAGCATCCCCACCAGAAAGCTCTTGAAAAATTAAACCAAAATGCTTATTTACCGATCTGAATACTTTCATAAAAACAGTGAATTTTTCAGTTTCGATTTCTTCAATGAAATCTAAGATGACTTGTCGTTCTTCAATAAGTATATCTCTACGATCTAATAATTCCATATATCTTGAATTTTCCTCCCCAAATTCTTTTAATGCCCTCATGTTAACTGGTTCTAATCCTTTCTTTTCATCAGATTTTCTGTTGATCTCATTTTTAATTTTATTCTCATTAACGTCTTCTAATTCTTCAGCATCTTTAGATAATATTTCTATATTATTTTCCAAAGCCTCGTTCTGAAGATTTTCAGTTTCAACCGCTGTTCGTTCACGGTTTAATTTGATATCAGTAATTTTCTCTTCAAATTTAGCTATATTTTCGTTCAGTTTTTCTTTATCCTTTATGAGCTGACCTTGATATTTTTTCTGCGTGGAAAGGTCTGATTTAACATCTTTAACCTCTGTAGTAACTTCTTCTTCCTTTTCGGATATCTTCTCCAGTTGTTCAACTAGTTGTTCGTGTTGTTCACTTATAGCTTGAAGTTCTCCCTCTAGATTCGCATTTTCAACTTGAATACTATTTATTTCTTCTTTCGTTTCATTTAAACGTTGTTCCTTTTCGATCTTACTTGTTTCTAGGCTTTCAATTCTAGACTCAATCCCAGTTAGCTTTCCTTGCAATTTACCAAGACGTTGCTCAACTTGATTCATGTTTTCAAGTATTGGACGCGTATCTGCAGCTTCTAATCTTACTTCAATCTCTTTTATCTCTTCTCCGATTTTCTCAATTCCTTTTTCATAATGAGCCATTTCCAGTTGTTGTTCATCTCTAGTTTTCATCCGATCTTCCAATTGTTTTTGTAATGGTTCTAATTCCTTTCTACTTTTGTTCAAATTTTCTTGATAGAGATTTATCTCATTTTCTTGTTGAGTGAGAGAAATCCTAGCATCTTGAACGTTCTTTTCCAGTTTTACTAGAGATTGAGATATAATTTTTTCTAATTCTAGGAGCTTTTTTCGATTTGTTTCTTCTTCATTTAATTTTGATTTATTATTTCTTAATTGCTCATCAGTTTCTTCCATCTCTAAACGAAGTTTATCCACAGTTTCTTGAGCTGATGCTAAATGAAATCCGCCATAAATGATACCATTCGAATAAAAAACGTCTCCATCATCAGTTGAAACCGTTTGACCTTTTTTTCGCCATAAGTTTGCTGCTTCTGTAAGACTATTTACTATTTCATTTTGCTCACGAATTTTTTTAACAATATTTGAAAATTTTTCATCAGTTTTGAGTTTAAACTTTTCTAGTGGAATAAAATTGGCTGCACCAATGGCGTTTACCTTTAATAACTCAATACATCTTATTGATGAATCAATAGTATCAGTTATTATGGCATCAGAAAGATGTCCCACTTCTGGGGGTAATAATTTTCCTTCTGTATCTAAATTCTGAAATTCTCCTAGTACACCTTGAATTGTGCCCTCATTCTTTTTATTGCTAATAAAAGATACAGCTGGATTTTCTTTTCCTGATTCTGATTTTAAAAATGAAGATATTGTATCAATTCGTGCTTTTTGTACTAGATAGGTGTCATTGAGATTTCGAACTTCTGTTTCAAGGGAAGCAATAATAGAATCAAGGTTTTCTTTTTTCTGTTCTATATCTCCAATTTTTAGATTAGCTTCAGTGATTTTAGCCGTGTCTTCCTCAATAATTTGTTTAAGTTCTTGTGATTTACTCTGACTTGCTGAAATTTGGTCAATAAATTCTTTCTGACGCTTTTCATACTCTTTTACATTGTTCTGGAATGCTGTAACCATATTTTGAGAAACTTCAAAAGATACCTGTGATTTTGTCAAACGATCATTTTCAACTCTATATCGTCTTTCAGCGTCATCATACTCATTCTTAATATCGTCATATTGTTGATTTTTTAGTTCTAAGTCATTTTCTATAGAAGTTCGTTCGTTTTTCATGTCTTCAATCTTTGAAAGCAGTTCTTTTTTTGCTTCCTCAAGTTTTTCTTTTGTTTGAATGTCTTCTTCAGCTTTTTTCTGGATCTGATTTAGTCTTTCTTCAAGTTGTTTAATTCTCTTTTCATTTGATTGGATTGTTTTCTTGTTATATTCCGTTTTTTCTTCAATTTTCGTCTTTTCAATATTCTTTTCTTCAGAACTAGTACGAATTTCTTTAAGAGCTGTCTCTAGACGTATTAGTTGGTCTTCAAGAAAACGAATTTTTTCAGTAACTTCTTCAATTTTTTCATCGGTTTGAGTACGTTCATTCACAAACGTCTCTTGACTATTACGGATTTCAGCTATTTCAGCATCAAATTTAGTTGTTTCTTCCTGATTCCGATAGTATGCATAAGAAATTAGAAGTGCCTTCAAATGGAAAACTTCATTATCAAGCTGTGTCCATCTCTCTGCATCCTCTTTTTCTTTACGTAAAGATTCCACCCGCTTAGCCACTTCACTCACAAGGAGCTGAAGTTCATCCATTCTTCTATTTGCTTCGTCCAATTCTACAAGAGATGCTTTTTTCTTTTCATCAAACTGGCCAACACCTGCTAGATTCTCCATTAACTGGCGTCGCTCAATAGGTGACATTCCTACAATTTCACCAACCTGCCCTTGAGCAATGATATTATAGGAATTAATAACATCAATACCAGCTATTCTTAATTTGTCTAGTATATCTGTACGTGTTGTTCGCTTTCCATTTAAGCGATATACACCACTACCATTTCTTTTAAGCTCTCTACTAACTATCACTTCTTTTTCTTTAAGAGGAATAGCATAGTCAGTATTGTCAAATATTATCTCCACTGTTGCTTTTTCAGCTGGTTTTCTCCCTCCAATACCATTGTAGATGAGGCCAATCATCTTATCGGCTCGCATACTCTTCTTGGATAAAGCTCCAAGGCAAAAATTAACCCCATCTATAGAATTAGACTTACCGCTTCCATTAGGACCCACAATAACAGTAAAGCCCTTTGCTAGTGGCATTCGCACGGTTCCTGGTCCATAAGATTTCCAACCAGTCATTCTGATCTCTTTGATATGGACCATGTGTGCATTTTACTCCTTGATATTTGATTAAATTCATTTTATTTTATTTTTTTGAAAACAATTACTAATCTAACTAATTTATATCCTTAATTAAACCCCTTCCTATTCAAAAATAGGAATTATTTGATTCATTCTCTGTCTTGTATGTTATAAGTATATTCCAAAAGATTATCTCTGGTTTAGTCATATATTTCTTTTATGCAAACTAATGTTTAACTGTTTTTTTTTTATATTCAATTATGAGAATACCCAAATGTGAAAATGGAGCTTCAATACCCTCCCCCGATTTTGATGAACACAGGTAATATCCAGAAAGATTATTTTCCTTTACAAATCTATTTGCAGCATCCGAAACTAATGTCCTCTCTTGTTCACCAATTGTATCAATCTTATTCCCAAGTAATATTATAGGAATATCTGGGTCATTGTGTTGTTTGATCATCCTTAGCCATTCAGGTAACTCTGAAAGTGTGTTTATCCGTGATGTGTCGAAAGCAACTATTGCTCCCGTACATCCAGCACAATAGCCTGGAAATAAAGAACGAAATCTGTCTTCTCCAGCATAATCCCAGTAAGCAATTCTTAATAAGTTACTTCCCACTTCATGGTCCATTACTAAAAAATTAATTCCTACTGTAGAGACTGCTGGTATGTAACTATTTGTTTCATATCTTTTTAGAAGGGTTGTCTTTCCAACCCCTCCAGGCCCAGCGACAACTACTTTGACTGTTATAACATCTGGAGTGATAAAAAATCTTGTACCAGTCAATCAGATTTCAATCCTTCTTTTTTGATGCTCTGTCTGTTTGCTTTCGTAAAATAGCTAATGCAATTTTTTTGAAAACTTCATCAGTATTTTCTCCAGTAACAGCACTGGTTTGATAATATTCATCAATATTATATTTATTTCGGAATTCATTTATTTTTACTGGATCGATAGAGACGCCTAGGTCTGATTTAGTTGAAACAATGAAATTTACACTTTCTGATTCTCGACCATACACTTTAATCCACTCATGTAAGAGATCAAAAGTTTCCTCACGTGACGGATCAAATGCTAATAATAATCCATCACAATCAGCAGCGTATTGAGGGAAGATTTTTCGGAATCTTGGCTCTCCACCAAAATCGAAAATATGAACAATTACAGTCGAATTATCTTCCAGGGTGATATTTTTCAAAGTAAAGTCAAAACCAACCGTTGAATAAAGTCCTTTTAATGGAAATTGCTCGTAAATAAATCTATGAACTAATGAAGATTTACCTACACGCTTTTCTCCAGCAATAACTATCTTATAAGGTCGTTCTATTGACACAGGAATCCCAAAAATTATTTCATATCTTAAATAAAGGCAATATTCTGTTCATGGTATAATTTGGCAACGATTTTTTAATCATTATCATCATTTATAGATTCTCTGGAATTATTCTTATTATTTCCAGAATCAATATGGTTTTGATCTTCATTCTGCGAAGCTGGCGAGCTCATTTCATCGTGTTTCAATGCTGAGGATAGAATCTGGATTTCAGAAGTTTTAAGGAGTAATGCAAGTTCTTCTGTTTGAATTGCCACCTTAGACAGCAATGAAAAGACTACTTCATATTTTTCATTCACCTTACGATCAATAACTGCTTGAATTTCGCTTTGAAAGTCTTTAAATTCATTTTGGTAATTTTGAATACGAGTATTTTGTAGCTCCATTGTCTTTTCGTATTCTTCAACACTCTCTTTTAACCCTTGCACAAGTTCTTCACGGGTTTTAGTGGCTTCTGATTTTAACTCCTCAATGAAATTCGTAAGCATTTTTTCTAGTTCTTCTCCCTTCTTACGTGCCATAAAGCTGGTAGAGGCTTCGTCTAAAATTTTCGTGTCTGATTCTTTCAGAGATTGTGCAGTTAGCGCAATTTCAGTTCTAATATTTTCATTATAGCTTTCAATAATTCTAGAAAAATTCTCAAAATGAGATCGCTGATCTTCTTTTGATAAGCTGATTACTTCCTTTAGCTTTTGTTTAAACTGATTGAAACTCTCCCTCAGTTCTTCTAATTGTGTTTCTTGAATACCTCCAAACTTGTCTAAATTTTCTAATCCTTCACCTAACATCTCAATTGTCTTCGCAATGCTTGTAAAATGATTCTGAGTCATATTAGAATGCTCGTTGAATCTATTGTCTAGTTGAGACAAGGTTTGTTCTAATGAAATACTTTTTTTATCAAAATTTCCTTTTAATTCGTCTATATTTGAAAAAAAGTTTTCTTCTGTCACTCTCGCGTCAATTTCGATTTTATGTTGATTGTTGATCTGGGCTTGATTCTCCTGCTTATTTTGAATCAAAGTTTTTATTTCTTCATTGACCTGACTCTGATTAGTCTTTTGTTCTTGAATCATACTTTTCAGTTCCTCATTGACCTGATTCTGATTAGTTTGTTGTTCTTGAATCATACTTTTTAGTTCCTCATTGACCTTACTCTGATTAGTTAGCAATTCTTGGATTCTCTGTCTAATTTCTTCATTATTATTGTTCGTTTTCTGTATAAATCCTCCAATTCTTTCATTGAAGTTTGTCAAGTTCTGTTTAATATCGTTAAATCTATCCTCTAAATTCATTTCCCGTTCCTGTAATTTAGAGTTCCATTCTTCAATTTTATTTTTGTCTTGTTCCTGCTCTTTCAAAATTTCTTTTATTTTGATTGAGTTTTGCTCAATGATTTTGGTAATCTCAATAAGTCGTTGTTCAAGTTGGAGATCAACATCAGCAGAGGGGGGTTCTTGAGTCATAATCTTATTTCTCCTTCAATCTGACTTTCATTGTTTCAAATGATTGTCTAATATCTTCTAAGCGATTGATGAGCTTTATTTCTATGCTTTCTTGTTGAATAAAATCTTTAATATTAATTTGCTGCCTTACAATCGGTAAAAAACGCTTCCAATGAGACTTTACTTCTTGAAAATTCTTCGATTCTGTAATAATTACTATATTCGTTTCATCATCCAGAGAATCTACTAAAGCTTTTATTGATTTACCTGAAATTGATAAATTTGATGTACCTACCTGTAATCTTGGACGACGCTTTAACATTAATAAAATGTCAGTTTTTTCTTGGAAAATTGGAAATATTTCTCTTGGAGTCTGCAAAAAAATACCAAGAACTGTGAATCCCTCCGC
>JBHLKP010000036.1:0-25551 GCA_048886525.1 Candidatus Hodarchaeota archaeon
TTATTTTCTCTTGAGATTTAAAAACCAATAATTAGGTTGAGTAAAACCATAATATAAATCGATATTAAACTTACTATTGCTGCTCGTTCCATACGGATAAAAAATTGAACTGATATACTTCTCGCAGAGAGAATAATAACCCATAATTGTGATAATATGGCAACAACGAGCGGAAATATCCTTTGATCTAAGGAAATAATTTTAAATTGTATTAAAAGAGGTAATACACTCAAAGGTAGTAGAGCAATACCAAGAAAAATAGCTAATGTACCTATATCTTCGATGGTAAGATTTTTTTTCCGTAGAAAAAGAAAAGAGACAGTAATAACGATAATAGTAAATAATAACCATGAAATGAGTATTGAGGTCAAACTGAGGATAAAATTCTTTTCTTGATTCAGATCAGAAAAAAACACAAAGATTAAAATCAGCTCTGTTTGAGAAGTAACAAACGCAAAACCAAGAAAAAATAGAATCTGCCATCCAATGAATAATACAAGTGATTTTTTAATTAGAAAAAATAAACTAGAAGGAGCTAAGATTTCCCATAAGAAAGAAATAGGAGATTGTGCTTCTAAATCCCCACTTTTAAGAAATTGGCTACGATCCTTACTGGATGTTAGAAGATTGTACGCAAACCAACCCGTTTCTGATAATGACCAGGTTTTCGAAGATTCATTTTGATCAACTAAATTTCCTAACAGCTTAATATGATGATATATAGTTCCTACTTGAACTGCTTTGTTATTGTGCTGAAAATTACTTAATTCCTTCTGAAGAACAGTAAAACCTATTTCTTGATGATCTGCTAATAATAAAATTATATCTTGCCTTATTGGATGAGATAATGCTTTGAAAACTTCAGTAACATTCTCATCAGGGGGCATTGTTAAACATCACTAGAATTATAATTACTCTCTTATAAATTACTCCCTTTGAGGTAAGCATAGGAGGATTCCAAATCTCAAGCATACTTTTTAATCATGGGACTGAGTTGGATTTGACAACTAGCATGAGAATCACGTTTTAATAGAAATAAGAAAAAAAAAAGTAGAAATAGTTATCTTATATTATTTCTTTCTTCGACGATCTCTAACAATGAGAGCTACAACAGGAATGGCTAATACAACTATCATGAGCTCCATATTCTCACGAACGAAGCTTGTCAAGGTTGTAAAGCCAGACACACCACCTGTTGGTGTTGTTGAAGTGTCTCCAGTTTCAGGATTATATGCAGAAAATGCCGCCATAAGAGAAGCACTGCTATATGAAGTCCATGAAGATCCTGAATCACCTCCTTCAATCCTAAAACGAGCAAGCAATCCATTTGAAACTTCAATATTTAGATCGATATTAGAAAAGAAACTATTTGATCCATCTCCTTCAGTACTACTTTCTATACCAGATGTCCCAGGCATCGGATAACGACTATCATACTCAACTGCAACAGGAGGAAGAATTATCGATTCAGCGTCAGTTACATTGATTTTATAATAAAATATTATTGATGCTTCAGGTGCTAAATGAATTCCTGCAATGTAAGCAATACTGATAGGCCATTCCCAATGATCAACAGCATATCCTTCCGCATAATCTGTTAGGGTGTTTCCTGAAAAATCGGTAACTTTGAAGTTTTCTTCTTCATATGGTTCAGATGTGATTATGCTTGCCATTCTTGTTGGGAAATATGAGTACAACTTGATTGTTGTTGCCTCATCTCCGAGATTTTTAACTTCGCTTTTGATTTCAATGATATCACCATTAGATATATTTCCTCCATTTTCATCAGTCCAGCTAACTGAAACATTCACAATCGGAGTTGGATATTCTGGTTCTGGTTCACCTACGTCACTTTTTGGCATGACAAGAGCTAAAATAAGATTTGATGTCAGATTAGATATGTCAGTACTATTAAATACTCCATCTAAATCCTCATTTTCTTCTGTTGTGTAGTCTATTGCTACAACTACAGGATGGATACCAATAAAGGTTTCAATTTCTCGGATGAAAGTATGAGTGATAGAGTCACCTGGATTAATGGTACCAATAAATTCTTCTTCAGAAAAGGCTTTTACATTTAAGATTTCCCAATTTGGTCCTAGTTGGGCATGAAATCCTTGTACCTGAACATTTGTAGCAGGTGCATCACCAATGTTTTCAATTGTTACATTAATTTGTGCATGTTCAAACATTTCAAATATTGTAGAATTTAGCGATACCTTTGTTTTGAGGATTGCTTCATCATCATACAATTGAATAATTAATCCATTAGACCAACCAAAGAAGTCTCTACCTGCAGCATCAGAGTATTTAAACATCATACCAGGAAGAAATTCAGGTTTTGAGATTAATGATGGGTATCTAAGATCTTCTCCTTTTGCTAGAGCTTCCTGTACAACATATTCTGCTAGGTTATTTCCCACTAAATCATATACAGATGTATTTTCAAAAATAGTAATGTTATATTCTGTCGATGTATTATCGACAGTATAGGAATAAGCATAGAATTTATCATCTTCTCCAGGAAGATCTCCAACCGACCACCAAAAAGATTCATTAGAGCCGTTTATAAGTTCATCAATATTACCATAGAGAGCAAAATTTCCATTTTCTAAACTAATTACTGCTAGGTTGCTGGAGTGATTAAATGAGAAAAACGTTTTATTTGTATATACAGTCTGAAATATCTTGCCTAAATCGAGCATATAATAAGATGTATTCTCAATTGGGACATTTTCTGTTGGTAATAACGTACCATTAAGATATGTAAACCAGCCTTTTATTAATATCTCGGCCCCAAATCCTTGATAGGTATCATAGAGTAATCCATCACGGATATCATAGTATTTCCAGATTGAATCATTATACATATATGTTTCTGATTCGAAAAGAGGTATTTCGACAGAACCAGGACTGTTTGTACCAAGATCCCAGGCAAACATTGTATTATAAGCAATATCATTCCCTGTATTTGTAATGTCAATAGTATAATTGAGCATTGGGTTAGTTGGAGAATGTAGAGAATTGATGTCTACATCTACCTCACAAGTGATTTGAGGAAAAGCATTAATTTCTTCACTAGCTTTACTGTAAGTCACATATATATCTTCATAACTTCTATCGAACCATTCCTCTACTTTTAACGTCCAGTTAAAGCTTCCAGTTAATTCTGGATACAAGTTATCAGTTTCAGGATAGGAATCGTATACTGTAGCAACATATGGAAGTAAAAATTTAACTGTACTGATAGCGCTATTAGGAGCTGCCCGTACAGATCCAGAATAACCGAACACGGAATTAATAGACATATTATATATGTCTCCGTCTGTAGAAATAGCTTCATCCAGTATAAAACCTGCAACTGCAAGAGGAATCCATGAAGAATCAAGTTTAACAATTCCAGTTCCAACAACTGAAACTGGAGCCGTAGAAATAATTTCATTTGTGAGAAAATTTGTGTACCCACCAACACTGAAAACATCATAAAACTCATTAAATATGAAGTCAGAGTGGTTTTCGGGTGTCATATAACCCCAATAGAAAATAGTTGTCTTATCATTGATTTCATCATATACTCCATATAATACATCTAATGTTGTACCCATCCAAGCGCTTATAGCTGGAATAATAGCTGAAGAATCTTCTAAAGAGGCTTCAAGACCTTGAGAAAATTGAAATACAACAGTGGCACCATCTCGAAACTCCCATATAGATCTGGGCCAATAATCGCGCCAATTTTCCTGATTAGAGCTGATAATGTAAAGAATATCGAGGTTATTAAATTCAGTGTTGCTAGGATTAAGAGGAAAAGTTTTTTGACCACTCCATTGATAATACTGAGCTATTAATGAGTCTTCTTCTGCTCCAATCAGTTCTAGGCCTTCAAGAAATGGATCAGATCCTAATAATGTATCATTAAGGATCAATTTTGGCGTTAAAGGCATTGCATTAATAATACTTCTTTGGTTCATCAATATTAATGTAATGAGCGTCATATTAATAATAAAAAGTTGAGCTTTCTTTCGATTCATAATTAATCACATAATGAGTCTTTTTTTATCCAAAACGAGAAAAAATTCGTCTCTAGAGCGTGATTAATCAGATAAAATGGCTCTTTTTAAGTTAACTTTTAAAAATCCTTTGAATCGCTAATTTCAAGAGTTATTGAACATTACAAACTACCCTTTGAATTCATTCTAAGAATATTTTAGTTTATAGATTTGTTTAATTTAATATGGAAAATATTAAAAAAATGAAATATGACTGAAATATTCTACTAACTGATTTTTAGTTTTTTAATCTTTAATATATTCTTTCATAATCTTATTTGGTATCTCTATGGCGAATTTACAAACCGTATCTCCCCATAAAGCAGTCTGTAGCGGCCTTACGTTTATGGATTGATCAAAGATCTCATCCCAATAAATTTTGAAATATCCTCCACTACAATAACAAAAATTCTTAGAGATATCTCTTTCTGTTCCATCCTTTATTGCTCCTCTCACCCAAGGACAGTAACACCAATAATATCGCTTCATTTGATTTGTGTTTGCATTCAAGAATTTTTTAATTTGATAAGGAATTTTTGTAACAATAATCTTATTATTGTCCCGTACTCCCGCCCCCATTGTTGGTATGGTTTTTATATAGTCAAGAACTTCGTCATCTACTAATTGAGCAAACATTGCTGTTCCATTATTTCTATGCTGCTCAACTTCATTCACAAATTTTTTTTTCTTAAGTTCAAGGAATTTATCTAGATCCTTTAATTCATGGAATTTCTCTTTATCAGTTCCAACTGGTGGCCCACCATGTAAACAGGGCCGGAGTAGCTCTATTGCCTTTTCTTCCCCTAATTTTTCTTCCAATCTTTTCATTACTAATTTTGTCACTTGAGGTTTCTTTTCAGGATGAGATCCGAGAGGAGGAATTTCTATATTCTTAAAAATTTCATCTCGGATTGCCTTTCCATGCCATTCAGCTAATCGGTCATAAAGGGTATTCATTGCAGAATAAGATTCTGCAATATCAAGAAGTTCCTCAAAGTGGTGGTGTGCTTCGATAATAGGGAAATATCTCCAAAGTCCAAGAATAAGAAATCTTGCTGCTATTCTATCCTTTGAAGCTAATTTATCTGCATATTTGATCAATTTTCCATATGAGAAGGATTTAATCGTCTCATTTTTTTCCTCGAGAAATTGAATAAATCCCTGTACAGCTTCGAGAATACTTGTTATTTCATTTTCTTGTACACTGCTCTGTAAAAGAAATGATTTGAATTGTTCAAATTTATAGCTGGTTTTTTCCATATTATTGACTTCTCTAGTGAGAACATTTAAAACAAACGGTAGATGCAAAATTTTCTTTTCTCGGCAAATATTAAAGATAACAACTTAACTAATTCGTTCCCTTAATCAATATTTACTAGATCTGTAACTTCTACAACCCCATATTTTACAAATAGTGGAAGAGGTATCAATTGAGTAGTAGAATATAAATAATTTTAAGGTTTAACTCTCGTTTCAATATTAAATTTTCGTTTTCCAAATGAAAAGAATTCTGGAACTTTTAGTGCTAAAATTTCAAATGGAATCTTCAAGAACATTCCTTTCTTTCAATGAACAGAATTCTTTCTTGGGGCCGCCCTTTACCTTTCGAAATTTTCCGTATTTGGATCTGGTTGTTTTTTTTCAATACTGTTAAGGATTTATTCAATTGTTTTCCACTAATTTGGAGTAATTCAGTTAATTCTTGCTTTGAAAGATCCTTATTTTCAGAAAGTAATTTTATTATCCTTGCTAAAATGGATTTATTAACTCGAGCATTGAGAAATTTTCTTGCATCTTGAAAAGCTCGGTTGCGAATTTGAGCTTTGATATTTTCAACAACATTAAAGTCTAAGAAAGAACTAAGAATCCAATCGGTACCTTGTGGATTGTATTCAATGGAGATAAACCTCTTCCGATCAAGGAGGATGTTTCCAGAATGAAAGATTCGATTATCAACACTAACATAATTTTGATCGGATGAATCTACAATGAAAGCCTTGATATGGTCTACCATATCAGATACAATTTCTAAATCGTTTTTACTTAGATAAACTCCGATCCATACATCATTTCTAGCTACCTGATTGAGAATTTCAATATATTGGGATAGGATGTGTTTAGGAATTAGATTCACAAGAATTTCCGATTGAGCAGCAAAGAATTGTTGTGAAAGGAATGTTGATGCTAGAGTAGTATCAAGATAATAATGGAAACTAACTTGACGTTTACAGGTACCTTTGATAAATTGATTAAGATACTTTACCTGCGCTTTATCTAGTTCAGTTCGAATTGAATTGATCTCTTCTTTATGTTTTTTAATCTCACTTTCAGCTAGTAGCGATAAAGCAAGGGCTGGATTTTGGACTGAAAAAAGCTTTGGATAGTCATCTTCAAAAATTTCAATCAAGTTAGATTTTTCTAGTTGTTTTATAGCCGCATATACGGCTTTGGAAGGTATATTGAGGGTTTCAGAAATGTTTTTTGCTGATAATCTTCCAACGTTGCTAAGAAGGTAATTATAAATTTTACTAGAACTTGAATCAAATCCATAAGCTTCTAAATTTACTGTCATCATTGTCCTAAAACCTAACCAATCGTTTTTTTAATATTTGACTTAACTTTTTCACTGTCTGAAAAACTTGTCAGAAAATAGTTATATATTCTAGCTCAAAAATAAAGATGTATTTCAAATATTAAAGGTGAAATGAGAATGGCAGTATGTCGTGAATGCAAATTCTGGAATCCAATTGACGGAGAAGAAGACGTAGGAGACTGTTTTGGTCATAGAGTACCTGGTGATACTCCAAGCGAAAATTGTCCAACAAATAGTTTTCAACCTCGGAACTAAAAATATATGGATAGAATGCTAGAAGTCTTTTTGAAAAGAGAATTATATTTATCCCTCTCCACTGAGAAATATATTCACCCCGATTTTACTCTTTTACATTTTCCATATTATTGGCATTATAATATCATTTTTGTGTTAAAAGTTCTAAATGAGGGTGGATTTATGATGGGCCCTCGTTGCCATAGAGCTTTAGAACCTATTGAATCCAAAGAATTACCGACAGGAGGTTTTCCAGCAGAGAAGAGATGTTATACATTTATCTATAAAGCTCGTACTGGTCGATCTGTAGTGAATTGGGGAGGAGCTGGTAGAAAAAAGCTTAACAAATGGGTACATCTAGAAGCTTTTCATATATTAAATACTGAAGGACGACTCTTAAAGCTGTAATTACTTGATGTAAACACCAAATATTGTAAGAGATCAGTTCAAAAGAATACGAGGAAAAATCATTTTTTTTCCTTTCGGAACCAGACTGCGATGACACCATCACACTGCTCACATTTCGTGATCATGCGGGAACCATAGTTACTATCTAAAAAAATATTCCAAAAGGATTTCGTTTTTATGGCTGTTATTTCCGTACCTGTAGGAATACCAACTTGCGTTAGTTTACCGCAATGGGGACAGCTAATTTTTTCCTCAACCATTCATTACACCCAAATTTAATAATCATTAATCAGTAGATTCCTTCAAAAATTCATCTTGTGGTAAGTTTGAACCGATTTGAAATTTTTTATTAAAAAGTTAATAAAATTTGTTTCATACTCCAATATATGATGAAATTTTTGATGTATTTTAGAAATACTTGCTAGGTTTCATTAAACAATTTCATTACAAAGATTAATTAAACTTATTCTTTCAAATAAAACTGGAATTCATGTAAGTTGATAGTCGAAAAAATCAAGGCAAAATCGTTTGCAAAAAAGGGAAAAATTGATTCTTGGTGGTGGGCCGAGGCGTCTATGAATCCTTACCGCGGATGTTTTCATGATTGTAAATATTGTGATGGAAAAGCTGAGAGCTACCATATCCATGAGGATTTTGCTAATCGTATTCAAGGTAAAATAAACTCTCCTCAATTATTAGATCAATTTTTCAAAAAATTAGGTTATTTTCCTTCTAATCGCTCTAAATCCTCAACTCTAATAGATTTTATTCCAGAGAGTAAGGTAAATGTTGAGTCAAAACAACCAGGCAAATTTATTTGTGGATTAGGTGGTGGAGTCTGTGATGTTTATCAACCAGCGGAAAAGAAATTGAGAATCACTCAGAAGTTATTACAAGTTGTCTATGATTATAATTTTCCTTTATTTCTTTTAACAAAAAGTAGTTTTGTCTTGCGTGATATCGATCTTCTAAGGAAAATTAATTCTTCTTCATATGTAAATATTGGTTTTAGTATTACCTTAGCTAATGAAAAAGGCCAAAAAATCATTGAACCGCGTGCAAGCACAACAAATGAACGTTTTGAGGCAATGAAGAATCTTAGAAAAGAGAATATTCATTCAGGAGTCCTTTTTTTACCAGTTTTACCTTGGATTGGAGATACAGATGAAAATATGGATAATATTTTCAAACAGGCAATAAATGCTCAAGCTGAGTATATCCTAATTGGTGGAATGACGTTAAAACCAGGACGTAATAAGAAAGAATTTCTCAACGTGATTAAAAAGAATTATCCTGATTTACTGGACTCTTATATTAAACTCTACAGTAATGAAAATAAATATGGACAACCAGATGAAGTCCAAATACAACGTTTAGGACTTGAAAAAGCGACAGTAAAAGCTTATGAATATTCTAAGAGATATAAAATTCCAATACGTATACCCAGATACATTCCTGAAGGACGTATTGATACTAACCTTCGAATTTCAACAATTCTATTTTTTCTTGCTTATATTAAAACTATTCGTCCTCCTATTTGGAATAATACGTATTCATTTCAAAAAGCAGCTCAATTTATTGACTCATATAACATAGATTTACAAGAATTGTCAGTGAAGCAAATTAGAGAACTTCCTATTTCAAAGAACGTTCTCCCATATGTATATGAGTTTCTAGAAACTAAAAGATGTAGCTACTTAGAAGATATTGGGGAGTTCGATAATATGTTCGTAAATTGAGACATAAATCTGAAATAATCAATATCCGTGAAAATTTGTTGTACTAAGCGATTAAATTTTTATTTTAGAAGATTATTGGATGATAGCACAGTTCAAAAAGTTCAAAACATCACCTCTCCTGCATAAACAAAAAAGAATGATTCATTTCTTTATACTTAAATAAAAGGAAACGACGAAACATGGCAACAGAACAAATTTATCCCGTAGAAGAAGTTAATTTCATTGGAGATTTGTCAAATGCATTCGTAAGATCAATTTTTGTTATTTTCTTATGGTATTTGTTTTTCTATTACTATTATTTACTTCTTAGTCTTGGATTAATTGGATTAATATTAATTTTTGTAGTCATGATGCTAATTTTACCCTATACTTTTTCTTCAGTTAGCCTTTGGTTTAATATTTGGGCATATAAAATTGTTTCATGGCAAACGAATTTACCTTATATGAATTATAAGAATAATTGCCCGTTTCTTAAGCGGAAACGGCTTACTTTTTCCTGTCATGCCGAACAGATAGCTCCATTTGAAAAAGATAAATTTGAGAGATGTCATCGAGAGGTACTATGGGAAGCGTGTTGGCCTCAAAGAATACCATCCATTTTACAAGTCTATGATGAAGCTTCTCCTCGTAAAAAACAACATTTAGCTTCAATTCTAGCTGCAATGAAAGAACATGCAGCTCCATCTGGGATGAAAATGCTCGAAGCATTAAATAGTGATGTATTAGATGTTCAAACCAGACTTTATGCTGGTCTTGCTCTAGCTGCAATGGGGAATGAAGCAGGAGTCCAACCACTTCTCAAAATGCTAGGAAATTACGAACCACGAACCGATCAAACAATACGTGCTGTATTATCGCGGTATGGAGAGACAGCACTTCCTTATTTAATAAGTGCAATACAAGACTGTGATGATGATAATCTATGTGGTAGTTTGGTTGAAATTATGGGAAAAATTGGACATGAAAACTGTATTCCCGTATTGGATAGTTTGCTGAAGAGTGAAACAACAGGTGAATACACTAGATTACAAACAATATATGCACTCCAAGAATTGGATTCCGAGGAAGCCTTTAAGATACTACTTGTAAATTTCGAGAAGGCGCCTTTGGAGGAACAAACTCAGATAAAAGAGGTTTTTCTTTCTCGAAAATTAACTAGCTTCCCGTTACTGATTGAATTATTATCAAATCGTGAAATCTCTGAAGATTATTATGCAAGAGTCGGTGATGTATTAGCTGAAGTTGATGCACGAACGTACGATCGATTTTTCACGAAGCTTCGTGAAACGAAAGATTTAGAAACAGTCCAAAAATTAGCTAGAATTCTAAAAGAAAACACCCCTGAGGAAGAAGAATTTCTAAATTTACATACAATTCTTGATAAACATATATCTGATCAGTAATCCCTTAGATTTCTATATCTCAGCAATATATAAAGGTTCGAGCTATATTCTCTCTTCTATGACAGAATAGAATATCTTTTGCAGCAATTTTCAAATGTCCCTAATATCGAAGTAAATCTTTTTAGATGGATCAAATTCCAAATCTATTAATTTAAGTCCCACTATATTCATTTTCATCATGCTAAATGCTTTTTTCTTAATAATATCGAATAGAAAATTATCAGGATCAGGGATTAAAGGAAATATTACCAGATTATAATTTTGGTCAAATGCTAGGTTATTAATCAATTTAAGTGCTAGATTAAGATTCCTGGGACTATCTGATTCTATATTAAATATGTACAATGTTCTATAGTAATCGTTTTCTTTTGGAATACGAGGTAATTTCTTGATTGGAGAAATTAAAGCGAAAATTTTATCTAAAATTCGATATTTCAAGGGAACTCCAATTATTCGTTCTTTCCT
Source organism: Candidatus Hodarchaeota archaeon (assembly GCA_048886525.1). Lineage (GTDB taxonomy): Archaea > Asgardarchaeota > Heimdallarchaeia > Hodarchaeales > Hodarchaeaceae > Hodarchaeum. Next base: position 10,892 of record JBHLKP010000036.1, read on the forward strand.
AATATTTTCTTCATCCCATATACTAAACTTAGTTTTATTTGACGTTGAAATACTATATGATCCAAAATAGCAAGGACTATCAAAAATTGCATTTACTTTTGTATAAAAGTTGTCATTTTTGTGTTTTTGATGTAAATATTGACTTATATCATCAATAGGGATTTTTATAGCCTTGATTTCATCTGGTAAGACCATTTCACGCTTATATATAGGGAATAAACCTAAATATAATGGTGAAATGATTTCTGCCTCTGCTTTTACGTTTGTAAACATATTGTTAGTAATTATATTTCTATCATCGATTAGAACATAAAACAAGTCTACTCCTTCTGCAATCATTGCTCCGCCTATTTCTAATAAAAGATTAGTTGCAATTCGTTGACCACGATAATCAGGATCAACCCGCATATCAAAAACATAGCCTATTTGTCTTGTTTTACCATTAATCTTCGTATTCTTTGTGGCAGCACAGCACACTCCAATTATTTTTCCTTCTAGTTCTACAACAAAACATTTATTGTCAGAATAGAGGTTAGCGCGATCTAGAAATCGTTTTTTCTCATTAATAAAAGTAAAAGTACCTTTAATTGGAGTTTTTCTTACCAATTCCAAAAGTTGGAGCTCATCCTCTGGTTTATAAGGTCGAATATCGTAAAGAATTTTCATTGAAGTCATTTAATTTGGACGAAAAACAATGCTATTAATATCTATCAGAATGGATATTAATAAATTCCAAGAAATATAGTGACATTCAATAAAGATTGAAGCTCAGTTATGAGTAGCAATCAAACAATTCTTCTTATTACTGTTCAAATTTAAAAGAATTTCAGATAAATTGTGATAATTGTGAGAGTATTTTACAAAAAAATCCTTCTAGATATATTGCACTCTAAAACACGATTTATGATAATCTTTTTGGGATTGTTATTATCATCAACAGTAATGGTAGCGTTGATTTCGCTAAGTTCTTCACTTTCCCATACCATCAAAATTCAGAATGAAGATTTGCAGATGGCTGATATTATCTTTTCAGTTGCAGATAAGAATAACCCCGATCTTGGGATTAAATCATCTATTATTGATGAAATATCATCTATTGAGGGTCTAAAAGCTATTGGAACGTATAAATCTTCAATATCAATCGAGCTAGTGGATGAGAAAGGAGAAATATGGACAAAAAATTGTTTTTTCCAGAATCTATGGAATTTTTCTATAGACAAAGTTAAAATTGTAAAAGGGCGTTCATTCTTGACTGAGAACGAACATGGATTAATTCTTTCTGAATACTTATGGAATATTCTTCGTCAAGATTTTAGCGAATCAATCGCTTTAGCAAAGAATCTTACAGTAACTTTATTAGGAAAAGAGATTTCACTTCCTTTAATTGGGGTTGGGTATAACCCACGTCTATGGAATTTTGCTTACATTTCTACTGGCCTTATGCATGAATTAAATAACAATACTCACTTGATTAATACTATTGCAATCCGTCTAACGAGTGATATACTAGAAGAGGATTTACAACTAAAAGTAAATGAAATATTAGAGATCTTAGAGCCGAATGCAAAAATTAATAAAATGAGAATTCAATTACGTAATGAGTCTTTGACTCCTCAAGTGATTAGAGGAGTGGAAAAGTTATCAGGAATAATTGGGACTGGGACATTAACCATCGGACTAATATTGACTTACTATATAATGCTTTCCAATGTTCATGATCAGAGAAAGGAAATTGCAATTATGAGATCATCTGGAGCAACCCATTATCACATAATACTCTTTTATACTTCTCAAGCTTTGATAATAGGCATGATTGCGTGGATTGTAGGTATATTCATTGGAATCCCAATAGGTTATATTGGTTTAGATCTTCTTAGCGAGGCTGAAAGGCTATCGGGGAGTGGAATATATTATATTAATCTAGGTCAAATAGTCATACTAATAATTTTAAGCCTAGTTATGATTACAGTTGCTACTCTCTATCCTGCAATTAAAGCTTCAACATTTCCAATAATATCTGTGTTAAAAGGCGAAGAGAGTGATGTTAAAGAGAGATTCTTACCAAATATTATATTTTCTCGCTATATTTTACCTTCATTTCGATATGCGTCAATTAATATCTTTTCAAATATCAAACCAGTTATAATGAGAGTAATTACCGTAGTTGCTATATCTGCACTAGCATTTGCTATGATTTCTTTAAGCATGAATTTTCGCAATACTCTAGAATTTGTGACTGAAGAAGAATACAATTTTGATTTAGTAATTCAATTCTCTCCATATGCTCCAGAGGAGTTTACATTTTTCAATTCAACATATTCTCTTAGTGAAATACTTTCTTCATCGATTGGTATTGATAATATCTCTACCTTGGAATTTGCCTATGGGGAAATTGGACGATTTGTTATTAATAATAACACTACTTCTTCCAATTATTGGATATTTGGAATTGATAATTCTACTCAAACCATTCAGCCAAAATTATTAAAAGGAAATTGGATAACAAAACCAAATGAGATCCTGCTTAGTGAGAAAATAGCCAGAGATCTGAAAATGGACGTTGGAGATACCTTAACTCTATCTATTCCTGGAAAGAAACTAGGTGAGAATGATTTATTTCGTGTGGTTGGCATAGTTTTTACTCTATGGCAATTTGGTGATACGATATACTGTGAAAGAAATTCACTACAAAGTTCATTTGGAATAACAAATCGCATAAATGTTGCTCTAATTAAATTGGTAAACTCTAGTCTATCAGATGAGATTAAATACAGTTTAATAAAGAACCTAGAATTAGAAGCAGAAATTACGGGAGGAATTATTATGACTAAACTTGAGCTTGAAGAAATGCTCTTTAATATACGTGATTCTGTATCATTGCTTTTAATTCTTGTAATTTTCATATTATTAACATGTGTTTTATTCTTAATTTTAATTATGACAAATCTAGATTTAGCACGAAGAATCCGAGAAGTTGCTACAATGAAATCAATTGGATTGACTGTCTATCAGTCTTTCAAAATTATTGCTATTGAAAACATAATATTAAACGGAATAAGTATCTTGATTGGTAGTATATTGATAGGCAATCCGATATTCGATTTTCTACATAATGAGATTCATAGAAATGTTGTACCAATTTTATATTCCTATAACTCTTTGTTTCTACTATGGATAAGTATACTGCTCACTCTATTACTAACAATATCTTCTACGGTATTATTTACGATGAAAGTCAATAACACCCCTGTTACAATCCTTCTTTCATCTGGAGATATCCGAGGTTAAACTATGACAACAATAAATGCTGTTCATTTAACTAATGTTTCTAAATTTTATCGTGGAGGGCTTGTTACCGCTCTTAAAGATGTTTCTTTAGAATTTAATCTTGGTAGTTTTATTATAATTGGAGGACCCAGCGGTTCAGGTAAAAGCACCCTCCTAAACATGATTGGTGGATTAGATAGACCGAGTTCAGGCCAAATTCGTATCCTTGATCGTGATTATTCAAGTATGTCTGAGAATAAACTGACACGGTTTCGTAGAAAGCATATCGGATTCATATGGCAGTTCGGAAATCTATTTCCAAGTTTAACTGCACTTCAGAATGTTATGATGCCTCTAGACTTTGATCCTAGTTGGAGTTATTCAGATGCAAAAAGAAGGGCTTTCGACGTATTAAATTATCTTGGATTAAGCGAAAGAATTAACCATAAATCCAACCAAATGAGTGGAGGAGAGCAACAGCGTGTTAGTATTGCAAGAGCAATTGTAAATAATCCCTCAATAATACTTGCGGATGAACCTACTGGAAATTTAGATTTTGAAAATGGCACATTGATAGCCGAGCTTCTTCAACGTCTTAATAATGAGCAAAAAATTACAATCATAGTAGTAACACATGATATCGATCTTTTTAGAAGATTTAGTGAAATTATTCCGATGAAAGATGGCAGGATGAATGTTTAGAATAGCATTATAATTAGAAGGATGAAAAAATGGTATTAAATATACTTTTTTATGAATCTGCTCTTGAATTAATTCCTGAATCTTTAAGGGATCACCCACAAATTCGAATAGAATGGAGAAGAAATGTAAAAAAAAAGAACCGAGGAATTTTACTTGATGGAGGTATTCATAGGCCACTGATAGACTCATTAGAGCAAGCTGAAAAGCGTGGAAGGCCAGATATCATTCATCATTCGTTATTAAATATTGTATATTCTCCTTTATTCAGAAGCGAAAAGATAAAGGTTCATATACATACCAGAAACAATCTTTATGTTCATATCCCCTCTAATTGGCGAGTTCCTGTTAATTATAATAGATTCTGTGGATTGTTTGCCCAATTGCTGTTAAAAAAGCGTGTCCCAATTACAGGTGAACCTATATTGACATTAGAACATTGCAAACTACCGCAACTACTTAATCGGTTTGATGAGTATGAATTTTATCTTTGCGAAGAACCTAAAAACTCACATACTCAGAGATTATCTGATATTCATTTTACTTCTCCTGCAGTATTTCTAATAGGAGGTTTTCAACGAGGGGAAACTGACATGAATGTTTTGAAAACGAAAAACTTGATTCCTATTTATCTATATAAGGAGATTAAACCTGCATGGGTAATTACGGCTAAACTTGTTACCTGGTTAGAATTGAGGAACCAACAATGGTAATTAAAGTTATTATAACCAGTATAAACCCTGTTAAGATTAAGGCTACTCGCGATTCATTTTCACAATTTTATGACAATATTATATTTTTTGAACTGGATACCGAAAATGAAGGTCTTAATCCTCAACCCATAGGAGAAGAAGAAACATATAATTCCTCTAGGAGACGTGTGGAATATGGCCGCAGTATAAAACCCAATTTTCATTTTTATGTAGGTATTGAAGGTGGAATAATAATTAGTCCTATAAGTAATCATGCTAGAATTGTAGTTTACAGCTCTGTTGGGAATAATAATGTTATTGAAACAGTTCGAGGATGCGAAATACCCATTCCTTCGCGATGGTATAAGGAGCTAGTAGAACAGAATCATATAGAATTAGGGGATTTACTGACTAATATAAGTGGAATTCCGAATATAAAACAAAAAGAAGGAGCAGTTGGATTTTTAACGCGGAATGTTACTAGGAGATATGATATTTTAAAACAAAGTGTAACAATGGCTCTTATTCCTTTTTTAAATCCCTCTCTTTTCGATGTTCAAGCAAGTCGTATTCCTCTGGAAATGGGGTCAAAAGAGTGGAATTAATAAATATTAAGTGAATATCAAATTTATCTGAGGTAAGCAATTAGATGCGGTCAATAAGTCCAATTAAAGAAAATTCAGATATTCCTAAGCAGGTAGAGCAAATAAAACACTGGTTAGATCTACTGAGATTAGAATATGTGATATTGCAAGATTCCAGAGATGGTGGGTATACATTCCTTCTCCCAATAAAAAATTGCCCAGATATTCACATAGCCATGGAAACCAATTTTGCTCATCTATCTTTCTTTTCTAATGGACTTACTCGCTTATCCATAGAACCTGATGAAGTTGTCCATTCTTTTTTGCGGAAAGCTATGAAGTTGCAGAGTAATTATTTCACTAGTAGGTTGATAGTAACAAGTTCCAAAGAAGATCTACGAGTGTTTATTGGTTTTAGATTTGATGAAATGAGTATGTACCGTTTCTCAAGAAAAATAAGAGAATTAATACAATTTGTCAAAGAAATAGCAGAACTCATAGATGAGCTTAAAATGAATGAACTATGGCGAGATACAGAACAAGAACCCAAATTCCCCGCAATAGATATAAGAGAGCGAGTTCGCTTTTTATAGATATTTAGAATGGCCTAGTACGCCAACTTAGTATTGTTTCGATCCAGCATACCAATACAGCAAAAAATCCAAAAATTAATGCAAATACTTCTCCAATCGAAAGAGGAAATGTTAAGAAAAATAAAATATATCCTCCAAAAACTATAGATATAAAAATTGCATAAAAGAAAAACCTGGGGAGAGTGTAATTACCCACCATAACAAATTGTTTTAACGCGCTAATATCAATTTTCTTAGAAATTTCATAGTTACCAAAACGATTCTTTTGAACTACTCCTAAGTTTTCTAATTTTTCAAGATGATAACTTGATACGCTCGGAGAAGAAAGGCCTAAATTACGCTGGATTTCACGTACACCAGCGGCATCTTTCTTTCGCAATAAGTAAAAATAGATATCAAGAGTAGTACCCTTGACGACAGTTTCAAAATTCACTTTCTGAGTTTCATCTGGTTCAGATAAACTCTTTACTCTCCTTTTAGCATTTATTTGATATCTTTCAAGCATATAAAATCCCATATAAATTGCTATGCAATCTTCGATTAGATGGTACAAAAGAGGGAATACTCAAATATTAGGTATGTTGTGTTGTTCACAACCCAATGAAGGGTAGTTGACCTCACAAGAATGTTAAAGGAGCTTTATACACTAATGAAATCTGAACCTGATAAGGCTGAGAGATTAGATTCACTTCGTGATATCCTCTCTTCGCTTGAAACGACGGCACAAGTACGACCAGAAATGGAGAAATATACCAATACCCTTTCTGAAAGACTCATTAATCTAACTAAGGACTACTATGCGTCGTTAGTCTTTCTATTTACAACCTCTCTGTCTTTTCATCGAAGGCTAATCTTAATGAAGTTGATAACAATTTATCCCCAAGGCAGCTCTGGAATTGATTTAGCACGATCGCTTGGGATTTCTGTGAAATCTAAATCAATTTATAAGGACTTAACAGCCTTAGAAACGCAGGAGTTAATTCAGCTAGATGAGGTTCATTCTAGATTAAAAATGGCTTATGCCAATCCAAATAACCGTTTAATAAATCGCTTGATTGAACTAGTTCAGATCCATGGAGAAACTTTACAAAAATTAATTCAAAATGAAGATAAGGAGGAATAAAAGTGTTTCAAATTCCTAATAGGAAAATTTTAACCTTTCAGTTTTTCTTCTTCTCCATTTTAGTCGTAACTTCATTAATTTCCTTTATCACTGCCATTACACTAATATTTCCTCCGAGTTTACAAGATAGTGAAATTCTTACAGAAGAAACCGGACGTTATAAACCTGCGGTATTTGAAGATTTAATTGATTTGACTACATCAAATACAATTTCTAAAACTTTAGATCAATTTCCAGATATTTTATCTATCGCAATTGTCGCAATCTGTGTATTCGTTTTACTAGTGTCTCTAATTTTGTGGACTCCTTCCTTTTCAGGTGTTATTACAGCTGATAAATCTGGCCGAACTTTGTGGGTTCGGAATAAATTCGGTATTCCTGAGAGATTATTTTGTTTCAGGATTAATAATATTCAAATTAAAGTGAAACGAAATCGGTCTTCTCTTAATGGACTTTTAATGAGGGCGTTTAATCTAGAAATTCATTTTAAAGAAGAAACACCAGAAATTCAGAGGATAGCTGACTTTACTGGTATGAAAAGGAAAACGAAATCAATAAAATCTCCTATATTATGCAAAACAGTTAAAATAAAGAATTTACCTTTACAGCTAATTCAAGTGAGAGCCCTTTTAGCCACCTTATTAAACACACATCCAGCATTAGGGAAAAACTCATAATATTAATTAATAAAAAATTAATTCTACTTCGATTGTAACTGAAATTTGATCTTGAAGTTTTTAAACTACATACTTGTAGGAAAAAATTAGTTACAAAATGAGTGGCTGGATAGTTGACAAGGATAGTAGCTTATCAGGTTCAACAGGATGGAAATTGGGATCCTGTAACATTTAAAAAAGCTGACCTAAAAGTTAAACAAGTTTATATTATTGTAAATGATGAAAGAAAAGAGTTATGGATTTGGATCGGTGATGGAGCAGACGTTAGAACACGGTTCATATCTAGTACAGCAGCAGCGGAAATTAGACGAATTTATGGTCTTACTTTGAGAGTTAGAACCGCAGATCAAGGTTCTGAACCTGAAGATTTTTGGAAAAGTATAGAATTGATACCCAAAGAGGGTTTAGGGCCAGAAATTGGCCGAGAAGATTTAAAATCCTCAAAGACAACTTTGAAAGCACCTAGCTTGCCAAAGATGGTCAAAAGAATCCCAAAGATCCAAGCTGCTAGAAAAGAAACAATACAGAAAAACACAATAAGGAACCAAACAAGTATTTCACCCCCTGAAGAATTAAAAAATGGACCTTTGACAACCACTCCCCCTTGTCCACAATGTAAGAAAGGTTATTTATTACCATATTCCAATATAGTTAAAGTGAGCGCAAGGAAAAAAGAGGTTCTTCAATTCGCAGCTTGGATTTGTTCAAATTGTAATTTTTCCCCTAAAAAACCAGATTTAACTGACTAGTTAGAAATTCCTCTTTATTTCATTATCAGAGTTTTACAATTCGCTTTATTCTTTCTTAGATTTTAATAAATCATCTAACTGTTTTCGTTTTTCTTCTGGCATTTCCTCCATTATTTTTTGCTGCTGTTCCATCAAATTTTGCATAAATAGAGAATATAGCAGAGGTAGCACCATTTGACCTTCTAGTCTTGCTTCAAAGTCTTCACGAGCACTATCACGATCAGCAATTAATTTTTCCTTAGTCATTGTGCCTTGTCCCAACCCTGGAACTGTATTATCTTTGATGTAATAATTGGTACCGTTATATCCTAGGGGAAACGCCTTGCATTCAAGTGGTAATGAGTGATAAATATTGCATAGCTTATTTTCTTTGTCATACAACGGACACCCCTTTTCTGTACTTGCCAGCCCGAGGGTTAAAAATTCCTGCTGATTTTCTCCAGTTGTTTTTAGTGTTCTGAGTTTTAAGTGAGGAAACACAGAATTAATGGCCCCTGATTGAGTCCATCGACGGATGTCAGCCAAAGAAACTGGTACAAGTTCTCTCTTCTCACAACATTGTCCACACTTTGTACAATTAAAGATATATTTCTTTTTGGGCTTTGGTTTGGCTTCAGTCTGTTTAGTATTATCATTTTTAACAGGTTCTTCCTTTTCATCAGATGAAACTGCTTCAGATTCCGCTTTATCGTTCTCATGGCTTTCATTTTCAGACATGACAAAACAACCTCTAAGATTGCTTGATTACTTATTAGATTAAGAAGTCTTCTCAATTTTATAATCTTGGATCCTACACTAAATCGGATCTTCGTACTTACTTATTTTATCAATTTATTTCATTTTCTAAAGTTAAATAGACACTATTTGATAATTTGAGTCACCAGAGGCCTTCTTGAAAAATTTTGTGTTGAAAATTGCTAATCTTTTGCCATATTCTGTTTGGCAATAAGAGAAGCTGTTGCACCTGCATTAATGCCATTGTCAATATTTACTACAACTAAACCAGGTGAACATGATTGAAGCATTGTCATTAATGCTGCTTTACCTTTTCCACCATAACCATATCCTATTGATGTTGGTACACCAATTACTGGAACATTAACTAAACTTGATACAATTGCAGGTAGTGCACCTTCCATTCCTGCAATCACTACAATAACTCTAACTTTTTTCTTAATCATGTGCTTTAATGGAGAAAATAATCTATGAACTCCAGCAATACCTACATCGTTAAACTGAACTACATTCACTCCCATCAAACGAGCAATAGCTTTTACTTCTTCTGCTACCGGTATATCTGAAGTACCTGCCGTTAAAAGACCTATATTTTGTGAAGAATTTGGAAATTCAAATTTTTTTGACGTTACAATAACTGTATATGGTTCAAATGAGGGAGAAATATGTAATTCATATTTGTCTTTAAAAGAAGTACGTAGAATTTCAAGATGCTTGTTTAAAACCCGAGAAAGAAGAACTGTAGTATTTCTTTGCATCAATCTCGAAACTATCTCTTTTACTAATTCAGGATCTTTTTTTTCAGTATAAATTACTTCTGGTATACCTTTTCGAATATACCTTCCTAAATCGAGTTTAACTCCGTCTTCAATGAATTCTAAGCTAAAAAGACTCAGTTCTTGTTTAACTTGTTCCAAAGTTATCTTATTAGTCTTATAATCGTTTAATATAGTCTCAATATCACGCATTGTCGTCATCCTGCTTACTAATTTCTGAAAGTAATCGCTTTCGCATTTCTCGAAGAGTTATTCCTTCTTTACGAGCTAATCTTTGTAAATCATCAAATTCTATTTTTTCTGATATAATTTCAGAACCCAAAAATCCTTTTTTATATTGTATGGTTTCTTGACCATTTTTTAATTTGATCTGGTAATTTTTCAATTTACGAGGAATAATATGGCGAAATCCAGGGAACACTCGTACCCCCAAAGTTCCCAACTCTCGTGATATTATATTAACAACATCCAAGGTTTTTTCTGGTTTTACAATTGAACGAACAAGAAATCCAGGCCGATTTTTCTTCGATATTGTTGAAATTAATGTAAGATCAAGCACTGAGTCTCCTTCATATAGAATATCAAAAAGATGACCGAGTGTTTCTCCATCTACATCGTCAACATTGGTTTCAAGTACTATAATCTCTTCTTTTTCTAGTGAAGAAGGTGAGGATCCTTGAATAATGAGTAAATGATTGATAATTCCCTCCTCAAAAATCCGTGTACCAAAACCACGGCCGATTTTTTGAATGTGCATTAGTGGAAAATGCTGAATAGCATCTGCGTTTAATGAAGCGAGAAGAGCTGCCCCTGTGGGTGTCAACAATTCACCACTGACAGGACCACCTACTATGAGCAGATTTCCTTGACGTATGATTTCAAGGGCTGCAGGTGCAGGTACAGATGTTTTTCCATGATGAATTTTTATCATCCCTGCTCCTACCGCAATAGGTAGGATTTTTTTCTCTATTTGCAGTAAGTTCATTTTCTCTAAAAGAAAAACAAACCCAAGAATATCAAAAACGGTATCTATCGTAGCCAATTCATGAAAATGAATATGTTTAGATTGATTGTTATATCCATGAACTTTAATTTCAGCGTCGATCAAAAATGAAATAGCCTTAGAAGAGAATTCCATTGCTTTAGATGTGAATTCTAGTTTTTTCCCCAAACTATCAATTATATTTCTCAATTCATTTGATGAGAATTTTTTAGTGGATGATGTTTGAATTTGAGTTCCAATAAAACCTTCTCGGTTTATAGTAGACCATGTAACTTGAAAATTTTGGTCATATTGGACGAGTAATTGGTTGAACTTAGTACAATATTTGTCACGAAAATCTTTCGTTTGAATGTCTAGCAAAGCTGCAATTAATAAATCACCAGCAGCTCCACTTATTCTCGGATCAATCAATAGAACTGACATTTTTTTTTCCTTTTAAGAAACATTGCTTTGTACTTTATTTCTCATCATAATTACTAAATTTTATCCTGTATTAATCTAAATTTAGTTGAATTTCCAGAATGGTTTTTATGAAACATCATGCTACTGTAGTTCCTCATTATGCGAATTTACTATGATCCATCTCTTTAAGCGAATAAATATTAGAAGAAGGAATACTGTTACTGAAAATACAATAAAAAATGGTAATAAAAAAGGTTCCGTAGGATTTGGATTATATTCTTGATGATACGGGTAAAGAAAGAGGGTTGGCAATCCAAAAGGATTGAAAAAGTCAAAAAATAGATCAATTATAGTAATGAAACTCGCGGCTGAAAAATCTTGAATATTTGCTCTAATAAAAAGTAAAATTATAAAACCTTCAAATAACTCAAATGTATGAGCAACTAAGGATACAATACTGAAAAAAGAAGGTAAGAACACAAGAAGAGTGAGGTATCCAAAAAACACCTTAACAAGACCAATAAAAGTTACAATATTTAATAACTGAATGTTTTTTTTGAAACCCAATGTAATAATCAAGAAGACACCAAATAAAATAGCAAAAGTGTAAGAATCAGGAATAAAAATCCAGAAAATTGGATGATAAAAATCAAATTGCCAGAAATAATAGAATAAAGTGATGATCGGAATTGTGATATTTACAAAAATCCATCCAAATATTAGTAAAGGGGGTAGATTTAATAAAAAGTTTATTACTCGGCTTGAATCCAGTTTTTTTGTCATTTCATTTAGTAATTGCATGTTCCAATTCATTACACGGCTTCCTTACCATAAATCTTTTTACATTTTGGATATTTCAACAACATTTGATAATTTATTGGATATGAATAATTTTGGTGTCTAAATTAACATTAGGATAAACAATTTGTATAAAGATCTAATCTGTAAAAATATGCCTGAATTACCTGAACTGGAGGCAATTCGAGAATATTTAAATGAATCTCTTTCGAAAAGTACAATAATAAACGTTGAAACATATTACCATACTGTAATCAGAAATCATTCAGTTAGTGATTTCAAAAAATTATTGCAGGATGCAAAATTGAGTCAAATCGATCGTATTGGGAGGATGTTGCGTTTTTCATTTAAAAAATCATTATTTCTTCATCTCTATATTGATCACGGATTAACTGGAAGATTAACATTTAAACATGAGCTAAAGAAGATACCATCTAAAACTGTTCTTTCTATTAAGTTTGATAATAATAAAACTCTAATATATTATGATTCTCGGCTTCATGGAGCTATTTGGTTATATTCAGCTCAAAATGAAGATCAAATAGACCGTCCATTAGTTATTGATAACTACGGTCCTGATATTCTGCAAATAACCAAATTAGAATTTATAGAACGACTACAAAAATATCGTGGGGAAATTAAAGGAATTTTAACAAACCAAAAATTTGTTACAGGGATCGGAAATGCTTATAGTGATGATATTTTGCATTTAGCAAAAATCCACCCTTTTTCGAAACGAACTGATTTAAATAAAGAGGAGATTGAAAAACTCTTTCACGCTTGTCAGAATGTACTATCTGGAGCAAAAGCAAATATATACGAAATTCTCTCAACAAACGGAGAGTTTAACGAAAAAAAATGGAGAAGGAAAACTCTTAAGATACATTTAAGAGGAGGAGAAGCATGTTTTGTTTGTGGACATTCCATTTCCACAATTAAATCTAAAAAAATGACTTCTTTTTGCCGTCGATGTCAACCCTCAAAAAATAAGAACTTCATTTAATAACTACTAGAACACTTTCTAGAATGCACTAGTTTCATAATGAAAAAATATGAAATCAAATAAGATTGAAAAGCTTAGTCTAAATCGCATATAATCTTCACAACAGCTCTTCATAGTATAATGGTGTTTCAATGCTTGACTTCTTTTTTGAACCAAGATCAGTAGCAATAATTGGAGCTTCTTCTGACGAAAAGAAATATGGTCGCTTAATTTTCAATCATTTTGTTGTTCCTTTCTACGGAAAAATATACCCTATTAATCCACGAGTTCAGTCAATAATGGGAATAAAATGCTATCCAAACGTGTTTGATCTTCCTGAAGTTCCAGATCTTGTAGTTATAGTATTGCCTGCTAAATTGGCAATTAAAGCTGTTGCAGAATCCTCAAAACGGGGAATACCAGCTATTGTCTGCATTACTGCTGGATTTTCTGAGATTGGGAGAGATGATCTTCAAAAAAAGCTTGTAGAAGCCCTAGGTGACTCACGATTAATAGGACCGAATTGTCTGGGTATTATTGACACCCATACGAAAGTAAACACATTATTCCCCAATTTCGAGTTACCAGAAAAAGGTCATGTTTCTCTTATATCTCAGTCTGGATCTTTGGCTATAGATTTGTTACTCGCATTACAGAAAAATAGAATTGGATTAAAGCGTTTTGTGTCTTATGGTAATGGAGCTGATCTAAATGAAACTGATTTCATTCAATATTTTGGTCAAGATCCTGATACGAAAGTTATTGGTGCATATTTAGAAGGAGTTAAAGCAGGAAGACAGTTTATAAAGATCTCACGTGCCGTTGCTCGAAAAAAAGCTATTGTAGCTCTAAAATTACCAATGACAGAAGAGGTGACGATGGCTGCAAGAAGCCATACTGGAGCAGTTGCCAGTACTACGGGCTTATATAAAGAAATACTTAAACAATCAGGAATTATACAATGTGATAGCACATCTCAGTTTATTAATTCAATAAAAGCTTTATATAATCAGCCCCCTGCACTTGGAAATCAAATTGCGCTTGTGACAAACACAGGAGGACCTGCAGCAATGGCATTATACAGGATGAATCGCTATAAATTAGAACTTGCAACATTAAATGAGTATGCAGAGGCTAAAGCTGAAGAGGTTATTAAAAAACATCAGGTGCAGACATCCCTATCACGTAATAAAGATGATGCTCCACTTGCCTTTATAGATCTTACTGGAAGTGCAACAACTGAAATTATCACTGAAATTTCAAGAATATTTCTGCAAGAGGAAAATGTTTCAGGTATAATTATTGTTCCTAGATCTGATGCTCCAATGGTTTCAAAAGATGCCCCAGCAAGAGTTGCGCTAATAAAGCGTGAGTTTCCTAGTAAACCAATACTGGTTTATAATTTACCTGACCCAACCGTGAATGCTGAGTTCGAAAGTTACGGTATTCCAGTCTTTAATACCGCTGAAGACGCTGTGGATGGTTTAAATGCATTGGTAGAACGGGGAAGTATATTAGAACAATACATTAGATAGAATGATGTATCATGTACACTTTTGAAGGTGAAGATGAAAAAAAAA
>JBHLKP010000037.1:0-25381 GCA_048886525.1 Candidatus Hodarchaeota archaeon
GATCAGGTATGTGAAAAGGAATTAGAAGAGGTTATAAATGTCTGGGATAATATGAAGATTCCTGATCCTAAAAAACTTGATGAATTTTACCTAGATCATTACTGGGATTATTGATAAAGGTTATTAAGCTCTGAATTTTATCTTTTGATATTTTAATTTTTAGAATTGGCTCTAAAAATAGAGACTTTAGCGTAAAACAGGCAAACTAATTGAATACGACTCCGAAAGTTTTATGAATTAGACATAAATTAGTTTTCTCCATCCGTTTAGTAATAAAATGGAAGTTTTTATTAAATGACGTTTAAACGAATGGTGCTCGAAGAATGGTTCGATCAATATCAGTATGAAGTGGATTATGACATTGGAGAAAGTGGAATTAAATATTTCAAGTTTCAAGATTTAAATATAGATTTAGATGATGTTGATCTAAGGTATACTCATCATTTAGGAAGTCCTGAGTTAAGAGCTACAATTGCACTTGAATATGAAGGACTTAATTGGAAAAATATTGGTGTCACAACTGGAGCAGCTGAATCAATATTTACGTTGATTGCTTCTTTAACAAGTAGAAGCGACCATTTAATCGTTGAGTGTCCCAATTATCCTTCATTTCGATATATTTCCAATTCTCTAGAAAGAAATATGGATCTATTATTTCTTAAATATGAAGAAGAATTCAAACCTAACATTAAGACTTTAGAATCAATGATCAGGCCAAACACTAAATTAATCTGTTTAACACACCCGAATAATCCAACCGGATCAACAATTACTAAACAGATATTGAGAAATCTCATTGATATTGTAGAAAAGCATGAAATTTATTTACTACTAGATGAAACATACAGAGATTTAAGTTTCCAAGAACCACCGCCTTTAGCAGCAAGTATGAGCAATAAAGCCATCAGTGTTTCTACAATGTCAAAAGCTTTTGGAGTTCCAGGGATCAGAACAGGATGGGTGGCTTCTCAAGATGATTCGGTCATTTGTGGAGTGTTAAAAGTCAGAGAGCAAACAACGATCTGTAATTCTGCAATAAATGAAATAATTGCCCTAAATATTTTGAAAAAGAAATCAGAATACTTAACTAAGATAATGAAGCGTGTTAAAACTAATTTTAACCTTCTAGAAGAATGGATGGCCAGACAGGATGAATTGGAATGGATTACTCCCAAAGGAGGAGTAACTTGTTTTCCTCGATTTGGAACTTCATCCGAGAATCTTTGTCGTTTATTAGTGAATAAGTATAGAACTTTTACAGTGCCTGGGTATTGTTTTAATATGGATTACCATTTCAGGATTGGATTTGGTGGAGATACATATGAACTTGCAAAAGGACTCGAAAATCTAGAGATAGCAATGGGAGAAATTGGCCATAAAGATTAGATGCAATCTGAGTGTGAAGTAATGAATATCAAAAAGAAGTTTCAATGGTACCAGAAGATTTATGATAATTTTCCTCGTATTAAAAAAGAAGCCCGAAAAGTTGGAGAGGATCTAGGATTAAATAAAATTAAGGATAGTCTTTTCGGGACATATCCAGGAAGTTCATCATGTCCAGGTCCATTACCTAATTATGTTCTTAATGAGGTAATTAGAGTTAATAAAAGCGTTATTCCAATGAGGAAACTCGGGGATGAACTTCGAAATTTAGTTAAAGATATCTATGGGGATGATTATGATTCTGCTGCTACAAATACATGTGAAGCAGGTTTGAGACTTTCTTTTGAGACTCTCATGGCACCTCCAATGATGAGAAATGGAGATGCTTATAGGGCAAGAATTATTGCACCATATGGAGAAGATTATGAATATTTAGCTTCTTATGGGAGACCTTTTCCTCCAAAATACAAAAATATCGGTGTAGATAGATCTATTAGTGCTGGTGAACTAGCCGTTGAAGCTAAATGTCTTACTAATCTTGATTCGATTTTAGTTCGATTTGCAGAAGCGAAATATGAAGTACATGGAATAAAACAAAATATAGTTCCACTTTTAACTGGAGTTAATCCTTCAAAGACTATTGAACGGTTTAAAAAAGTAGCTGAACGACATGTACAGACTTTAAGTGGTTTTGCAATGTTAGGTTACGATACCACTGGATACGGATATGGTGAAAAGGATCAAAATGGAATCTCTGTTCTTAAAAAGTATATTGGCAAACTTTCAGAAGAATATGATGTTCCTTTCCTATTAGATGGAGGTGGTGGTATGCCGGTTATTGGTTTAGGGCCACAAAATGTTGGAGGGGACATCATGATATGGAGTATGGATAAAGCAGCGAGAGCTCCGATTTGTGGACTTATTATAGGCAAAGAAGAGGTTATGGTTCCTATTCGAAAGGGTCTTGGTTTGGGTGGAGCAAGATATGGTGAGGTTTCATCGCATGGAAAAGCCAAGTATGCCTATATGGATCCTGGCAGAGATTCTGTTGCTGGATTGATTGCCGTACTTAAGATGCTTCATGAAAATCCAGAAAAGATTAAAAATCCAATCGACCAATATCATGTGATCATAGCTGATGAATTCAAATCTCTTGAACCAAATCGATTTATAGATAAATTAATCATCGAAAAAAGCTATACAATGGGTGGAACAGAGCTTAATTACGAAAAAACTTGGGATGATGGAGAATTTGGTATTCCGATATTTACTCTAGAAGATTTATGGGCAAATACAAATCCAATGGTTCTAGCTTTAGACGAAATGGGAGTAGGTCTTGGGGCAACAATTTATTCTGGGAATATGTTCTTAGTACCTGGATTAGGTACCTTAGATGAAGAAGGTGACTTAATTAAGGAGAAAGCAAGACTTGCGATCCAAGCACTAGTGAAATCTGTTGAAATAACATGTAAATATGCAGGAATAACTGAGTAATCTCCTTGGAGTGAATAAACTTGGTAAAAATAATCCAATTGGACGAAATTAAAGAAATATTGAAAGTTATTGAACCAATTAAATTAATAGAAGAGGGATTTGTTGCATATTCCCAAGGAAAAGTAGTGGTGCCTCCAGTTGGCGAAATGATTTTTGATGATCCGAAATATCCTGGTGACTGTCATATAAAATATGGATATATTAAGAAAAATGATTTTTATGTTGTTAAAATAGCTCAAGGATTTTATAATAACCCTAAACTGGGTTTACCTTCTAATAATGGTCTTAATATCTTATTTAACCAAAAAACTGGAGCTATTGAGTGCATTTTACTTGATGAAGGACATCTTACCAATGTAAGAACTGCGAGTGCTGGGGCCATTGCAGCAAAGTATATGGCTCCTACTAATGTGAAAAAAATTGGAATTTTTGGAACTGGAATACAAGGTAAAATGCAATTGTCTTATCTAAAGTTTGTAGTAAAATGCCGAAAAGCTATTATTTGGGGAAGAAGTCAAAATTCATTAGATAAATATCAAGAGGAAATGGCAGATTCTGGATATGATATTGAAACCACATTAAAATCAACAGATGTTACTAATTCATGTAATTTAATTGTAACATGCACACCAGCTAAAAAACCATTAATAAAGACTAACCAAATTCGAAAAGGAACTCATATTACTGCAGTAGGATCTGATACTCCTGAAAAACAAGAACTCGATTCAAGAATTTTACAAAAAGCTGATCGTGTGATATCAGATAGTATATTCCAGGCTGAAACACGTGGAGAATGTTTTCATGCAATTAAAAACGGAATGATAACAAAAGATAAACTAATAGAGCTAGGAGAAATGATACTAGAAAAGAAATTTCAAAGGTCATCAGATGATGAAATTACTGTTGTTGACCTTACAGGGGTAGCAGTTCAAGATATTCAAATATCAAAAGCAGTATTTGAGGGGTTAAGAAGTTTAGAGCTATAAGTTAAGGAGGAAGTTAAATGAAAATTGAAACATTTGAGCTAGAAAGAAGCCAGTCCTTATGGGAGAATCGTGTTAAATATAACTTAACCGAAAGTGGTGTTCACCCTTATACATTATCAGAACTCCTCGAGAAAGACGAAATTGATAAACTCCTGTCAATAAAACTCGGTTATGGTCAAACTAATGGATCATTTGAATTAAGGGAAGCAATAAGCAATCTTTACCCAGGTTCAGATCTAGATAATATATTAGTGACTAATGGTTCAGCAGAAGCTAATTTTTTGGGAATTTGGAGTAATCTAGAACCTGAGGATGAATTGATTCTTATGCTTCCCAATTATATGCAAATTTGGGGTATTGCTCGCTCATTTGGTATAATTGTGAAACCATTTTTTCTGAAAGAGGAATTAAATTGGCAACCAGATATTGAAGAATTGAAAGATTTGATCTCCTCAAGAACAAAAATGATCTCTGTTTGTAATCCAAATAATCCAACTGGTGCAGTGCTAAATAATGAAACTATGGAGCAGATAGTAAAGCTAGCGAGAACAGTAAAAGCATGGATATACGCTGATGAAATATATAGAGGTGCTGAACTAAATGGGAAGGAAATATCAAGCTTTTGGGGTTTATATGAAAAAGTTCTTATTACTAGCGGATTATCAAAGGCGTACGCTCTCCCTGGTTTAAGAATTGGGTGGTTAATTGGACCAAAAAAGGCTATAGAGAAAGCATGGTCCTATCATGACTATACATCAATAACTACAAGCATTTTAAGTAATCGAATTGCTACTGTAGCCTTACAACCTGAAATAAGACCCAAAATATTAAAACGGAATCGAAGAATCTTAAAAGAAAATTTGAAAGTACTACAAAAATGGGTGAAAAGACATCAAAATTTGTTTTATTTTATACCTCCAAAAGCTGGGGGTATAGTTTTCTTACGATATAACATGAAAATTAACTCTACAGATTTTACAACAAAACTTCGTAAGGAAAAAAGCTGTTTTATTGTAGCTGGAGACTGTTTTGGAATGGATAATTATATTAGAATTGGAATTGGTTCGGATAAGGAGTACTTACAAAACGGTCTTAATTTAATTTCTGAAATGATAAATGATTTACAGCAATTGAAATGATGAGAATAAGCAGTTTATATCAAAGTTTCTATACAATGCTTTCCTCTATCGCTTTAGAAATACTTTCTAATCCTCCTTCAAGTTCCTTCTTAGTTGGATATCCATACCCGATTCGAAAAAAGTGGTCTGGAACCTCAAACCAATACCCTTTTGCTACAAAAGTTCTGAAAGTTTCTTTTAACACAGTGTAAAACTTATTAATAGATATATTTACATCACTCTTAATCCAAGGAAAACAGATACACCCTCCATTAGGTTTTATCCATTCTAAATATTTATTATTCTTCATATAGGTCTCTAATAGAGTATAATTTCCTACTACGTGTTTAATAATATCCTTTAAAAATCGAGTTTTAAGTTCAGTAAAAAATTTGTTTCCTATGGCTTCATCTACAAGAGAGTTACAAATAAAGATTAATTCCTTTGCAGCAAGAAAAGTTTCCATTAGTTCAGGATTTTGGGTAACTAGCCAACCTAAACGAATACCAGGAAGACCATAAGCTTTGGAAAAGGAAGAAACACTAATGCCATATTCACTTAATGAAGCAACCATTGGTAAAGGTGTATTATTATTATAGATCATTTCCCTATAGGTTTCATCAAGTAGTAAGTAACATCCCTTAGATTCAGCCAACTCAACAATTTGATATAATTCTGATTCAGTTAATATAGTACCTGTCGGATTTTGAGGGTATGTTAAGCTGATTAATCGTGTATTTGGCGTGATCAACTCTTCTAAGTGATTTAAATCAAGTTTGAATTTCTCTTCTTTTGATAGTCTTAAGTAATCTATCTGACATCCTATTGCTCTTGGTGTTTCAAGATTTGCTATATAATTGGGGTGTAATAACAAAATATGATCTTTTGAGTTTAATAACGAAGTTGCGATAATAAATAGGGCTCCTGCTGCTCCTGTTGTAGTTAATACATGATCTGGCTTGATATTCTCACCTTCGTCAGCAATCGATTGTCGTAGAATAGGATTGCCTCTATGATCACTATAACTGAGAGTGAGATTGTTTAGATCTATATCTAAGTCTCTCAATACGAAATCAGGAACAGAGCTTTCAGCTAAATTATATTTAATTTTCTCATAACCATATTCTTCAGGAGATTCCCTTTCAATGGGAGTTCGTCGGTAGGATAAATGACCTTTTAACCTTTTTCGGTTCATTTTATTCACTTTTTAGTTTCCTGCATTGATGAATGATTCTATAACAATGAAATTAGGTTATAGAAATAAGAGTTTGGTTTAAATAGATTATTAAGTCATTCTTTCTTTATTTATACAATAAATCAAGTATTTGCTCCCCTGCTTAAAATTACACTAAAAGAGCGATTTACTTTTTTCTTTTTGGTGATTTTGCTAGAATTTTTTTCCAATATTTCTCTCGGGCTTTTATTTTTCTAGCATGGCGTTCTTCAAGTTCAAACTTGATCGAACGTTGTCTATAAGTCAATTGTTGTATCTCCAATAGATGTTGGCAAATTCTAGTTAATAAAACATTGGAAATAAGATGATAAGAATTATACCAAATTCCATCGTCTACCTAAAATAATATAGCGACTCTATTCGAAAATTTTCAAAATTAACTCTAATTAGCTTTACTTTTCTTTAGGAATTTATAAGAATCATAATTATGAGACTAGCTCATTTTTGGGAATTTTATGAGCTAAAACTAAATTTCTCCTAATTTATACTGTTAAAATGGAATCATCTGAAAGAATATTCTTTAGTAAATTGATCTCATATTTTAATGTATATTTATTAGACTTATCTGAATCTGATATACATGCAATCCAATGTGTTTTTGTTCTTATCAAGTGAATTATAATATCCTCTAAGTCAATTTCAACCGTTATAGAGGTTTTTTTTTAGCTACAAACATAAGTTATCTGAATTACGAAATATGTGCTTAATTTTTTTTATTAATATACCTTAATTAGATTAATATTATACCTTAGATATCATAAAATTAGTGAATTACATCCACTAGAGATATTTAACTCAAATCACTAAAGAAATTATAACTTTAGCAGATCTTCGGAGCAAGAATATGCTTTTAATCTTTTAGATAAAGCAAAAAAATGGATTCTTGTTAGAGGAAAAATTTGTAAATTTTAATTTCTGGTAAGGATTAATTTTAGTTTTTTATAATAAGCTATGAAGGTCCAGAAGTTCCAGAATCTCTAAAAGAGATAATATTCAAACCTTTCATATCTTTTGGAACTGATAAACAAAGTAGAAGTTGATTGGG
This sequence comes from Candidatus Hodarchaeota archaeon, assembly GCA_048886525.1. GTDB lineage: Archaea > Asgardarchaeota > Heimdallarchaeia > Hodarchaeales > Hodarchaeaceae > Hodarchaeum. Next base: position 7,261 of record JBHLKP010000037.1, read on the forward strand.
TCTTTCAATCGCAATAGAAATACTTCAAGCATTTAAAGGTGGCATTTGGGCTGAAGATAATATTCCCACTGGAGCAAAATTTAAATTCAAGCTTCCAGTACTAGCTAATTAATAGATTAGGTATAGTGAATGTTTTCTTCTGTCCATTTATTGCTTAATTTGAAAAAAGCAATTCAAAGCTAGAATCTTTATACCACAAAGTGAGGAAGAGAATTTCAAATCAGAATCAAGAATTAAAAACAGCTATTAGAGCAAAAGTGTATTTGAAATGAACGAAGAACAATTAGAGGGTCCTAGTACCAGAGAGGAAAAGCACATCGATTACTACTTAGATAGATTAACAACCGATGAGAAATTTAAACTGCTTTCAGGAAAACATTTTTTTGGTACAAATTCTGTTAAACGCTTGGGGATTAAATCATTTAAAATGACAGATGGTCCGCTTGGAGTGAGTATGCATTCGAGCCGTTTTCGAAAAAATACGCGATTTCCTGGAGGGATTTGTCTTGCTGCTTCATGGAATCGCGATTTATCCCGAAAATTCGGAATTGCAGTTGGAAATGAAGCTCGTGCGGCGAATATCCATGCAGTATTAGCACCAGGTATTAATATTGGTAGATCTCCTCTAAATGGGCGTACCTTCGAATATTTTTCTGAAGATCCTTTTCTAACAAAAGAGATTGCAATTCCTTATGTTAAAGGAATGCAAGAAGAAACGAATATTGCTGCTTGTATTAAACATTATGTAGCAAATAATCAAGAAACAAATCGGTTCACTGTAAGTGCTGAAATAGATGAACGAACCTTACATGAAATCTATCTGCGCGCTTTTATGGAAGTCGTAAGGGAAGCTGATCCTTGGATGATCATGACATCTTATAATAAAGTTAATGGCCAATATTTGTTTTCAAATAAAAAATTATTAAGAAACCTAGTCTGGGATAGATGGAACTTCCGAGGATTCATAGTTTCAGATTGGTGGGCGATGAAGCGAGCTGATCCATCTGTTATTGCAGAGGATTGCATAAAAGCTGGTATGTCTCTTGAAATGCCAAAAGCATATGTTTTTCATCCTAAAAATCTTAAAAAAGCTTACAATGAAGGTAAAATTAGTATTGATGATATTAACGATGTTCTTCGTCGTTTATTACGTGTTATGAGATTAGTGGGCCTCTTAAAAAAGAAAAATATCCCAAAAGGAAAGCGTAATACTCCAGATCATCAAAAATTAGCTTTAAAAATGGCCGAAGATGGATGTGTATTATTAAAAAATGATAATAATACCCTCCCCTTAAAAATCAAACAAATCTCTAAAATAGCTGTACTTGGACCAAATAAGAATAAAAAGTTCGGTAAATGGCTTTATGGAGGAAGTTCAGCTGTTAAACCCCCTTATGAAATAACACCATTGAGAGGATTAAAAGATAAATGTAAAAATAATGTATCATTCATCTCTGACCCATCAGAGGCGGATGTTGTTATAATTTTCGCTGGATTGAACCATAATAGTAAAAAGAGCTTGGTTTTTTATAATGGTAATAAAGAGGAGGAAATACTAGCTGGTAATGATAGTGAAGGAACGGATCGAATACAACTTGAGTTACCTGATGAACAGGTAATATTAATCAATCAGACTGTTCAACAAAATCCAAATACGATTTTGGTCTTATTAAATGGTAGTCCAATTGCAATGGAAGGTTGGTTTGAGAATGTTCCTGCGATTCTTGAAGCATGGTATCCTGGAATGGAAGGTGGAAATGCAATTGCCAATATTTTATTTGGTGAGATTAGTCCTTCAGGGAAATTACCAATGACTTTTCCTAAAAAGCTTTCTGACTCCCCAGCTCATAAATCAAAACTCACATGGCCAGGAGAGAATTTAAAAACTAAGTATGAAGAAGGAATATTTGTAGGTTATCGTTATTTTGATAAAGAAGAAATAGAGCCACTTTTTCCATTTGGATACGGATTATCTTATACAACTTTCACCTATAAGAACTTCTCATTGGATAAGAAAATTATTTCAAGCAATGAAACGCTTTCTGTGTCAGTTGAGATAACAAATTCTGGTAAATATTCTGGTGCTGAAGTCATCCAAGTCTATTTTCAAGATATAGAGTGTTCTGTTGAACGTCCAGTAAAAGAGTTAATCGGATTTGAAAAAGTGTACTTAAATCCAGATGAAACTAAAACAGTTAAGATTTCAATTAAAGCAGTCGATCTAGCTTTTTATGACGTTTTTAGCCATTCATGGAAGATTGAGAACGGTAAATTTAAAATTCTAGTAGGAACTTCTTCTAGAAATATAATTTATGAAGACTCAATCGAATATACGGAATAAATACTTTTTTACATTAAATTCTCAAAAACAATGCACGATTTGAATTAGCTATTAAGAATGCATAGTGTAAATCAGCAACACTAATATTAGAACTTATATACCATATTATAACAATTTCAATTCATAAGAGGTAGGAAATATTGCCATACCATTTAAATACGCTTATCGATGAAATAGCGATAAATAAAGATCTGAAATGGAAGATTAAACAAGTTTCTACCCATGGACATGATCGGGTAACTATCTCCGAACCAATCCTTCCCTCGTGGAAACCTTTTACAGAAAAGGGACTAAAACACAGAGATAACACACCCATTCCACCGAATGGTTTATATCAATTTCCTATTATTGAAGGCCCAGGGAAAATAGTTAACATTTGGTTGACAATCACCCCTTATAATTTAAGAAAAGTAATAAGGTACTATAAGCCATGGGAAGTAAGGAAAAAAGTTTTCATTCAAATTTTCTTTGATGATGAAGTTAATCCTAGTGTCGATGTACCCCTAGGAGACTTTTTTGGAGTTGGCTTTGGAAAATACGGTCTCGGGAAAAATCGTGATTTTAAATCTCAGTTTCTAGAAGAAACTTCTGGTGGATACATTTGCAGATTTCCGATGCCCTTTAAAAAGAATGCTCGCATATTGATTGTCAATACTCATAAGGAAAAAGAAGTGCGAGCATTCTATGGTGCTATTACTTTTTTAAGATATGTAAATGGTTTCAATATCGAAAATCCTCTATATTTTAATGCTAAATATCGTGAGGAATTTCCTACTACCCTAAAGATACCCCATAAATTAATGGATATTAGGGGAAGAGGTATTTTTGCTGGATTTGTTCTTAATCAAGAAAATGTCAATCGAAGGAATGGATTGACATTCCTCGAAGGAAATACGAAATATTATATAGACGGAGAAATCGAACCTTCGTTGGAATTTACTGGAACAGAGGATATTTTTCAGGGCGGGTGGTATTATATCAATGGCGCGTTTTATGCTCCCTATTCTGGATGTACTGTTCATTCCTATAAGAAATTAGGATTATTTCCTCTTATTAGATCGTATTTAAAGAAACATAAGATTAGCCAATATAGATTTCATTCTCATGATGCTGTTCCCTTTGAAAAATCGTTTTTAGCATTTATTCATCATGGTGAATTCGATGAAATTTTAACTAATCAATCCTCTGTATCTTTTTTCTATGCCCAAAAACCATTTAAGTGTAATTGGGAACCATTAAAAAAAGGCAAATTTGTTAACGAGTATTATCCAGAAGAAAATTGGTAGAAAATTCTTATAAATCCGTATTTTTGGCAAAATATTCATTTTATGAGAGCTTTCCTAATCCGTAATCAATTTATTGCATTCTTAATTCTACGAATATCACAGAGATTAACTTAACTATAGTTATTCAACAAGTATAATCGGGTAAAATTGATGAAGGTTTATCTAGATAACTTGTCTTCCACGCGAGTTGATGAAGAAGTAATAGAAAGTATGTTACCTTTTTACAATGAAATTATTTCTCCTCCAAGTTCTGATTATGGCCACTCTTTTGGTGTTGAGGCTAAACAGGCTCTTGACAACTCACGGAAAATTATTGCATCAAAGCTGAATGCCAACGAAGAAGAAGTAATATTTACTTCAGGTCAGGCAGAAAGTAATAATTTTGCTATAAAGGGTATTGCATTCGCTAACATGAAAAAAACAAAGAAATTTATCATTGCATCAGCTATATCACATTCAACTGTGCTTGATAGTCTTAAAACATTAGAACGATACTTTGATTTTCATGTTGAATTAGTTAATGTCGATTCAGAAGGGTTTATTGACCGAGAGCATTTAAAAGCGCTCTTGAAAGAAAAACCTATTCTATTTTCAGTATCACATGGAAATGTGGAGATTGGTACAATAGAGAACATAAATGAATTAGCTTCAATATGTCATGAATATAATGTTCCTATTCATGTAGATGCTACATTCAGCTTCTGTAAAGTACCTTTAAATGTAGAAAAAGCCAATCTAGATTTAGTTACCATTGAAGGCCATCATATACATGGGCCTAAAGGAATTGGGGCGTTATACATTAAAAAAAGTATCAAACTCTTAAGTTTGATAGATGGAGGACTCCAGGAGAATCAAAAAAGGGGTGGAACTGAAAACCTTCCTGCTATTGTAGGTTTCGCTAAAGCAGTGGAACTTTATACTCCTGATATCATAATGAAAACTCAAAGATTGCGTGATTATCTATGGAATAAATTTTCTGAAATAATTCCTAACTTTCAAATAACTGGTACATCTGATAAAGAAAAAAGGCTTCCACACCACTTTTCTGTTGTGATTAACTATGTAGAAGGAGAATCAATTTTATTACATTTAGATATGCTTGGATTCATGATTGCAACAGGTTCTGCTTGTTCCTCAAAGCAATTAAAAGCAAGTCATGTTCTGAGTGCAATTGGTTTACCTACAGAAGTTAGCCATGGCAGTGTTAGGGTCGGAATTAGCAAATATAATACTGAAGAGGAAATTAACAGATTTATTGCGCATTTAAGCAAAATCGTAGAAAGACTTCGAGCAATGAGCCCAATGGATGCTGAATTTATGAGGGAATGGCAGGAAATGAAGGATAAAGGTGAAATAACGGAAGAAGATCTTCATCATCACTAAAGAGGTGTTTAATATGGCACACATATATACAAAAGAAGTATTGGATTTATTTATGGAGCCCAAGAATATGGGTGAAATAGAAAATCCAAGTGCGATTGGTAAAGTCGGAAACCCTGTTTGCGGAGATGTTATGTGGATTTATATTAACGTAAACGATGAAACAGATGTTATTGAAGACATTAAGGTAAAAACTTTCGGTTGCGTTGCAGCTATAGCTACAAGTTCAAAAACTACAGAATTAGCAAAAGGTAAAACACTAAAAGAAGCTTTTAAAATATCAAAAAAGTTGGTAGCTGATGAATTGGGAGGTTTACCTAAACAAAAAATGCATTGTAGTAATTTAGCAGTAGACGCTCTGCAAAAAGCGATTATCCAGTACTTAGAAAAGAACGGTCGATCCATTGAAGAGTTATAGGATTGAAGGATATTGAATGAAGTCAAACCAGACTTTATTGTTGATATTAAAGGTTTAAAGTGTCCAGTACCCTTAATCGAAACAAGGAGAGCACTGAGAAAAGCAAGTATAGGGAATATCATAGAATTTACTGGAACTAAGGAAGAAGAGATTTCTAGAAAGGAAATACTTGTTGCATTGGGAAATCTTAAACATACTGTCATTAGCGATAATTATAATTCAAATGGTGAAAGATGGCAGATTTATGTTAAAAAAGAAAATTAACTCTTAACGTATTCAGAGGTACTGAATACGCTATTTATTTCATTCAATTCTCAAATAATCAAAATGAATGAATCTGCTTATATTTTGAAAAAAAGAAAAAAATAGACCTGATAAAAAGGACAGGTTTTCTATTTTTTTTACTCTTCTTATATTTTGTTTATACTTAACTCATGTGTATGTTGGATTTGGGGGATAAGCTATTTTTAATAAATACCCAGCAATGAACGTGATTATCCCCAATAAGATGCAGAGGATTCCTCCAAGGAATAAAAGTTGCTCAAAGTTGATTCCAAGCCAGAGAGAGACATCAGGACTGCTCCAAACTGCATGAGTCAAAGGCATAAGGAAAGAATAGCTAAGAACAATGATTCCAAAACCAATTAATACAAAAGCAGCTTGAGAAACTTGTGATCCAACACTGGCTCCAGTAGAGAAGCTTTTTTCCTCTATGAAGTTACGAATTCCCTTTCGAACCTTGGGGATTAATAAATAGATTAATATGATAAAATTTCCGATCATTCGAAACCACGAGGGAGTGAAAAACATACCAGATTGCCCATAACTCAGGTAGTCCTCATAAAATAGAATCCAAGAAGGAATAAATCCACTAATAAATCCTGCAAGACTTGTTAAAAGGGCTATATTGTAGAACCACGATTTTCCTTGTTTGAGGGCCCAAACTAGAATTCCCCAAGCGATTGCTACGATCCAAGTAACAACATAACTAATGATAAAGAATGGTTGAGTCTGTTCTATAATAGCAAATGAAGGTAGGTCCCACCATGAAGAACCACCCATTGTAAATACATCAAAAGTCGTACATGTACTTCCAATTCCGCTAACGACTCCGATAGCTGCTGCTGCTCCCATTAAAATATAGAGAACTGCTAAAATCCCAGTATTAACACTTAATTTCTCTTTTAATTTTTCCATCTATTCTGCCTCTTATCTTTAAAATAATATATCAGTCTTTTTGAGAAGATAAATTCACAAATTTATAATTTATCAAAGGATTAAATACGTTTCGTACGATATATCGGTAATCTTGAGGTAATTAAGTGAGTAAAAAGTAAGTCAATTACTCTACATGGGTTAAATTAATGATGACGCAATAAGTTTTAATAATAATAATGATAGTAAAATGTACCGTAAAATAAACAAAACTTTAATTCAATATTTTAGGAGACAAGTATTTGAAGCAAAAATTAGCTCGTACATCGCTATTTGTTATAGTTATTCTGGTTATTTCGTATATAGGAGGAATAATTGTCATTAATGTAGTAATTCCTTCCATACAAATGAACTCTACTCGCAGAATATCTGAGAATAATGAAAGAATAAATGAAGCAAGTTATCCTGAAAGTGTAAAACGAGACCTTTTAAATATTGATGACGGATGTTGTGGACATGTTGATACAACTCCCCCAGTAATTTCGCTCCCTTACCCTCCATTTCAATCCATTGTGCTTGCAGGTACAACTATTGAAGTAATGATAACCGATGATAACCCCATGTATAAAATGTCTCAAATACTTTATCACTGGGATACAGATCTAAGTAATACAACATTAACCGCTGAAGATCCAACGAAAGATGATTTAATTTACGAGATGAGTGTTACTGATGAAGTGGGGATACAAACACTCTATGTTTATGGAGTAGATTATAGTGGTAATTGGGCCTCTAAGGATTTCACTTTTACAGTCGTTTTGACAATGAATCCCCCAGTAATAAACTTTATTGCTCCCAGCATTAGTAATGAATCTCTTACAGGTACACAAGTGTTCATTGTGAACGTCACTGATGATCTTGGACTTGTTGAAGTAAAAATGCAAGTAGATAGTGGTGCTAAACTTCCCTTAACCTTTAATGAATCATCTCTACTTTTTTACCGTTCTTACAACGTTTCAATGCTTACTAATGGTCAACATTTGCTTAAAGTCACAGCAATTGATGTTGATCATCAACAGCATACAGTTACCGAAAGTATTGGATTTACTGTTTACGGGGGACAAGTTGAAGCTATCGTAAGTAATCCTCCCGAATGGGATCCTAATAGGTCTGATCTTCCTGAGAATATGAGTATTTACATTGTTGAAGGAAACCTATCGAATTATATAGCTGAAACTGGAGAAATTTATTTCAAGATTGCTGTAACCGATGATCTAGGAATAGCTGTTGTTGATTTTATTGTCTATGCTTTAAATGATTTCGATCCCAACACTAACGAACCTGATATTAGTAATGCAAGAACAGAATTGACTGAAAGTTTAACTCTAAGTAGTTCTGATGAAAACTGGGAAATATATGAATATACTTGGGACAGCACAGTCTCCTTAGATAATTACTACATATGTATGTTTGAAATTCAGGATACTGATGAAATCGCAAACCGATTAGTTATTCGAATTCTTCTTGAGGTCGATAACGTAATTGGGGATAAAACAACGACATTGGGACGCCGTACACCAGGTTTTGAGGTAGAATTCATTATTTTGGTTTTTTCAAGTTGGACTTTGGTTTTAGGACTATTAAAGCGAAAAAATAAAAGAAGAATCACTTAATATCAATTTCCCTCCTTATCTTTTTTTCTAAACAGAAAGCATTAAAAAGTACTAAAAATCGAAAAAAGCCTTCTTTTAAGTAAAAACTGGATAAAAATTAAATTTTTAGTATAGATAGTTGTGTAATTAGGTTACTTTTTATTTACTTGATTATAGAATTCCTAGATTCTTATTTATAATGTCAAACCTTGTTATAAAAGCCGTGTATTACGTACTTCGTAGTATATCAAATCGCCAGTAGATGACTAAAGACTGGAAAATATTTGAAAAATATACGGCGGTATATTAATGAACGAACAAGATGAAATACTAGTTCGTCAGAGCAAGTGGAGCGGCCGTAGGGTCGTGTTACTATATTGGTTCTCTATTGTTTTCATTGGATCGGCTGCTGCTGTAGGCCTTGGTGCAACAGTGTTGAATCCTAAGTATACCATTGAACAAGATCCCCATAGTGACATAACTGAACCTTGGACGCATGAAAATTGTACCCCTTGCCATGACGATATAATTGCTGCTTGGGAAGATACTAAGCACTCGTATGTCTTAGAAACGTTTACAAATGCAACAGGAACATATATCAACCATACAACATCAGGTGACCAATATGAATATCAACAATGGTTAGAAGATGGTGGTTGTTGTCATAAAACAAGATGGGTAAACGACACTTCTGTTGATCCAGCAGGAAACGTTACCATATGGGCTTTAAACATAGATTGCGCTGCTTGTCATATAGAACCAGGAGCTCCTTATAATCGCTCTGCATACACTATGGATCCAGGAACTATGTCTGGGTTCCCACCCTCATTTCAGTACACCTGCGCTGGATTGTGCCACGTACCTGGCTCAAGAGGTAAGACATGGTGGCAAACTGGTCATGCTCAATCACTCGCTGATTTGCTTGCTACTGGTTTAACTGACGATGCTTGTCTCCATTGTATGACAGGACAAAGCTTATACATGGATGATGCAGATCTATATGCATATAACGATAGTTTTCGTACAGCTGTTGATTGTGTTACATGTCATGATCCTCACAATGTTGATGGATACAATAAACATGATCTAAGAATAGGTTCAACTACAGAACTTTGTGGAACATGTCACATTAGAACATACGAGCAGATAACAGCAGATACCTTTCCTATGAATAACACAATCTCAGATGAAATGTCTTGTACAGATTGCCATGGTTATGAATGGATTCCTGGACATAATGAAACTGATCGTTATGGAAATGTAACATGGGTTGAAGCAGGATTTTCTGATCTTCAACACAACTGGGTAACCCCCAATGATGCCGATGATTGTGCTAGATGTCATGGAGACGAAAATGTCACTCGATGGGCCACAATGGAAGAAGCTCAAGAGGAAGTAGCTTTCTTACTAGCTACATGTCAAGCATATTTCCCTGTCGTCCTAGCCATAGCAGATGAAGCTAAAGCCACCGCAGGAGTCGATGAAACCAAAATCGATAATGTTTACAGTCTGATTGAAGAAGCAGAGGTTCTAATGTTATACGTTGAATCTGATCCAAGTGAAGGTTTCCACAACCCAACTCTTGCTGAAGAAAAACTCACACTAGCTTTAACAAAACTGGAAGCTGCTCATACAGCTGCAGTTGACGCTATTAATACTGCTGTGACTGCTACAACGGGACAAACATCAACTACACAGCCATCAACTACACAACCATCAACAACTGAAGAACCAACAACAGGCCCCACCCCAGGATTCGAATTGATAGGAATTCTGTTAGTATTCGGTATTCTAGGTGCTATAACCGTTCATTATCGAAGGAAAGGACGCTAGAAACGATCAATAGAGTTCTTTGTTCAGCAGCAATTTAGCTTGAATGCAAAAACAGCATTTAATTGCTGTTTTTGCTTTTTTTCCATTGGCTGGGAGTTGAGGTTTGTATTGTGTCCCTTTTTGTATTAAAATTAGTAAAAGATGCTTTTTAGCTAATTCAAGTGACTTAAATCAATTAAAATGTTCATTAATGTCAGAATTTCCTGTTAAACAAAATTTCCAGTCTTTATCCGATGTTTACAAGAAATCATTCAAGAGATGAATTAATTCATGATAAAAGACATATACTTACATATAAAAACATTCAGATTGTTAAAATCTTCATTACGAGTCTATTTGATAATTCTTGTGATCTTCTCAAGTTTCACACTTTATATTAGCCAGAACTGTACAGAAACTAGTAGTGAAACAAGTAGTGAAGAATTATTTGAAGATCTGAGTTCTAAAACCTATAAAAAGTCCCAAATTTCTCTTAAAGTGGATGAACTAACTGTCAACGACCCTGAAGCATATTTCCCAAATTTTCTGTTTTATTCTGTAGAAGTGGCCAATGCTCTTATAGATTATTTATATGATAATATTTCTAGTGGTTTCTACACTTCAACGGATGAACAATGGCGTGAAATTAGTAGAGACAACATTAAAATGACCTATGATAATGCTCAGGCGATTCTAGCGTTACTTAAACTTTCAAATGCTGTAATCAACGAGTCCGAGAGAGAATATGCTATTGAAATTTCTGAAAAGACAGGAAGTTACTTAATTTCTGATCTATATGACCATATTTACGATGGATTTTTTACAAGTCAAACAAATCATTACAAGAAACCTGGGATACAAGCAAAAGCAATTCAAGCACTATTATCTCTTTATCAAATAACAGGTAATCAAACTTATCGGGAAATAGCAATCGATACTTTCAGCTTCTTGGATAAATATGCATGGAAACTCATTGATGATAATAATGGGTATTATACTTATTTATTGGATAATTCTGGAACAATTGCTTCCTATAATCCTGTTTTATCAGATCCTTATGATCCTCAATCAAAAAGGGTAGATCATAATGTTTTGATGGGGAATGCTTTGATTGATCTGTATCGATTAGAATCTGATGAAAAATATTTGACACATGCTCAACGAATTTATAGTTTTTTTAACTCTACATGTAGAAATATATCTACTGGTTTGTTTTATACCGGATTAAATGGTACAGATGAGATTGTAAATAAAGAATTGTCTGATATATTCATTAATTCACTTGTACTAGAATTCTTGGCCCAGCTTTACAATGTAACAGAGGATTTGAAATATTACAATGATTTCTTCTTTCTGCTCTATGATTTAATGACTATTTTCTGGGATGATCGTTATGGTGGTTTTCATGCGACTTATTCATATATTGGGGAGGAATATAGAGATATGAAAAAATATACTGAAAGGCAAATATATGCAATTAGAGCTCTTAATGAAGCGTACAAACTATCAAACAATAATATTTTTTATAACCTTATACTTGATATTTTCGAGTTTCTAAATGAAAAGCTGTATGACAACATTCATGGAGGATATTTTCAATTAGTGAACAACGATGGCTCATATGGCGATCCTTCTTGGAATAGTAAATATGCTGTAACTCAATCATTATCTATCTATTCACTCGCGAGTCTCTGGTTGTATAGTAAACCAGGAGTACTTAATGCTTATTGGTCTCCTTCAACACCTCTAGCTGATAAAGACTCAGTGAATATATTAGTTGCTGCTTTTGACTCAGATGGTATTTCGAATGTTCTATTTAACTATTCGATAAATGATGGTACTTATCAAATAGAAGAAATGATGCCTCATCCGTTTATTGGGAATATGTTTAATACGACTCTAGCCTCTCAGATTGATGGAACATATGTAAAATTTCATATCATCGTTAATGATACTCTTGGTAATCAAATCATTCGCAGTTCCTATTCTTTCACTTGGCAACACGATATTTGGGCTCCTCATATTCTAGAAATTGGAATTGATCCAAGTACTGAGATTCCAGTTAATGTAGAGTTTTCGATTACTGTTAGTGCACAAGATATTCCTATACAGGGTGAAGTGGCCTTTGTTAGAATGTATTATCATCTATTAGGCGAGGAAGAGAAATCAATTGCTTTAGAAAACATTCCTAATTTTCCATATCTATGGACAACAGCTTTTAATAATGGGTTACCTACCCCTGGTACTTATGCATATTACTTTGAAGCTATAGATAATAGGGGAAATTTTGATTATAGTCGAATAAATTATTTTCGAATTTTGGGGAAGCTACAAACTCCTCCACTAGCGTTGATTGTTGGTTTACTTCTTATCGTGTTTATTTTCATCCCCGCTGGGCTTTATACTTATGTTGAATATAAGAAAAAGGATGCTCGTAAAACATTAAAACATAAAAGAGAAGTAAGATATCAAATACAGAGAGGAAAAAGAAAAATGATGAATTCAAGAGGAACAAGAGGAAAAAAAAGGATTAGAGAATAAACGGAGGACTAATAATGATTGATGTTGGTTTTGGAATAATTCAAATAGATTTAGGAATGGTTTTACTTCTAATTAGTTTAATTGCTTTTATTCTTGACATTTTCTTTGTGATTAGAGGTGATTCTATTGATAAATGGGAAATTTACTCTGAACTGAGTTTAACGGTAGGTAGTTCCGCATTAATTATCTCATTCATTTATTTTGCTTACTCTGCTATATCTGCTGATTATAGTTTTACTTATGTAAGCTCTTATGTTAACAATGGTATGGATTTCTTTATGAGGTTATCCGCTGTTTGGTCTGGCCCTGAAGGATCATACTTTTTTTGGGCATTCCTAGCTATAATTCTATATCTGATTTTCAGGAATCTATTTCGGGATTACGCTCATGTATCTTTTTTCTGGCGCTCTTTTGTGTTAATGGCGGTTCAAATAGTATTTTTAATTGTATTAACAACAGTAAGCGATCCATTCAAACTGAATGAAGTAATACAGGTTGATGGTATAGGTCTTGATCCTGTTTTAATGAGTGTGTGGAATTTTATTCATCCTCCAATAATTTTCATCGGGTATGTACTCTGTTTAATACCTATGGTCATTGGATTCGTTCGAATTTCCATGCTTGTAGAGGGGAAGGTTCCGAATTTTGATGGCAAAGAAATGATAGATAACTTCTTTGAATTTGTAGTTTCCTTAGCTTGGCTTGTTTTGAGTTCGGGCATCATTATTGGAGGTTACTGGGCCTATATAACCCTTGGTTGGGGAGGTTTTTGGGCATGGGATCCTGTTGAAACTGCTTCTTTAATACCTTGGTTATTTTTGACATTATATTATCATGGAAAATATTTCCATCGCAAAAATGAATTTTTAGGTAATTATATTATTAGTATGGGTTATATTGGAGTCTTATTTGCAACCTATTTGACAAGGAGTGGTATTGTAACTAGTGTTCATTCATATAGGCCTGAAGCTACTATTGAGAACATTTTAAGCGTAATTATTCCAAAAAATAGTTTTTTAATGGCTATTATCTTACGATTTATTCCAAATGAAAAAATTCTTGTGTTATTTATCATCCTGGTTATGTTTTTTCTTCTCCTGCATATACTTGGAATTAAAAAAGGGCAGATAAAACGATTTCCTTTTATTTTTCAAAAAACAGATTTCTCTGCTGATAAGTCTCGTACTACTGCATTAAAAATATCCTACCTTGCTTTTTTCATTGGAACCTATGTAATGATTCTTGGACTAGTTTTTCCAGTAATTTTTGATATTCTTGGTTATTTGGTAACACTTAGTCCAACAAAAACAGGATTTTGGTTTACTTGGTTTGGAACGTCATTATCCATAGATAAACTCTTTTATAACACTATTCTTACCTTTTTCGGAGGTATAATGTTATTAGCGCAATTCTTCTGCACTTTTTATCCTCGTTTCAGCATTAAACGAAAATTTGGGCTAATTATCGTTGGAATCATTTTGGGAATTATTTTTTCTATAAGTGGCTTCTTATATCGTAATGGTTTTCTTACATCATCCTTAGGTTCAGGAAATCCAATTTTGTCCTTCTTCAGTAACTTTTGGACGTCAAGTGATAAAGCAAATTTCGTAATGCCTTTAATTATCTTAGGAGTAATGGGATTAATTATTGAATTCGTAAATATCGCTTTAAAGGAAGAAAAACACTTAATTCGCAAGACTTCTCAAGTGATGCTTCATCTCTCATTCTTGATTATTATTCTTGGTGCAATCTTAAGTGCAAATATGACGAATTCTCAGAGTTTAGAATTTCTACAACAGGGTTCTACTTATGACATTCCTGGAACTTCGATAAAAATCCAGATCCTTGACTTAGATCGTCGTTATCCTAGCTCTGGTCAGCATTCAGCCGAATTTGAAACTTCTTTTGTACTTTCTGCAGGAAATCGGCCTATTGGTTTTGGTATAACTCAACTTGCATATGATAGAGTAAATCGACCTGATATAATTGTAACAATTATTAGCGATATATTCGCTGATATTTACATTGTTACTTCTGGAGTTTATACAGAGCGTATATCTGGTAATTTCGTCGCAATAGATCTGCAAATTAAAATTATCCCTTATATCAACATCCTATGGGCTGGATGCGTGATTCTTCATTTTGCTATAATTCCTCTAACTATAGGACGTTTTGTTCTATTAAGAAACGTTCTTTCTTTATCAAATTCTTTAGAAAAGAATGAAAACGTCGAATTAGATAAAAATATTGCGAAGGTGAAAGAATAAATGGTTAAAACTAAGAATTTACTTCTTGCTACATCTATAATTGTTGTGTGCGTTAGCGCATTTTTCCTGCTACTTGCTAGTTCCTCTGTTCCTTTATTTACAGTTAAGCAATTAATGGATCATCCTCAACCTGAAGCCTACCTAAATCGTAAAATTCAGTTAATAGGTGTTGTAGATCAAATTAATGGAGCTAATTTCTCTGTTTCTGATCCTGAAGATGTTACTAATGAAACCTTAATCATTTTTATAGAAGCTGTTAATGTAGAAAGACCATCGGGATTTGAAATTGGAAAACAAGTACTTATTGAAGGAAAACTAATTACAATTGGCTATATTTGGAAGTTTAAGGCGTCATCGATCAGTACTAAATGTCCAACTAAATATTGACAATTGTAAGAGAAGAGAAATGGCTATAGATAATAGATACTTAAAAATAGATCAAAAAGAATGATTTTATTAACGATCGTTTAAAATAGATTTAATCGGTAATTTCACTTTTTTTTGTTGGATATTCCCCTACTGGATCCCAGCATACAGAATCTCTCACCTTATCGATATCAATAAATGGAACAGCATTATGCATACAGCTAAAGGATCTACATTTTTTTGTTTCTATTCCTCCCCATTTCAATCCCCATCCTTTTAAAGTGGCAAAAATTACCTCAAAATCCTCTCCTTTTTCAGTTAAAGAGTATTTCACTCGGATAGGCATTGTTTCTGAAATAACGTTTCTCTTAATAATTTTAAGCTCTTCTAGTCGGCTTAATCCCTCTGATAAAACTCGAGCTGATATTTTTTCCCCATAATTCCCTTCAATATTATTTTGTAGATCCGAGAAGAACATTTCCTTATGCATTAAGAGTTCACAAAGGATATTAGTGGTCCATTTTCTACCTAGTATTTTAATTGCAATCATTGCAGCACATTCGTCTGCAGTACTTTGCTGATCCATTTATGCTCACACTTTCCAGCTTTTTTAGAGTAATTATTTTGTTCTTTTATAAACGAACATTAGAAATTATCTAATAACTTAATATATAATTTCTCATTTATAAATAACCTGATTACTTTTTTTTCATGAAAAAACCTTTATGATTCTTAAATTACTTTAATTAAATTTATCAAGAATATTAATACAAAAAGCAAAATCATATCGCTAAAAAAAGTAGGTGAGAAAATGGCAAGTTTATTAGAAACAGATCCATTATCAGCAATCATACTATTACTCGTTGGTGTAGTTTCAATAATATTAGCTCTTTTACTTTTAAAAGAATATATCGTGTCGAAAAAACCTTACCATCTAGCATGGGCTATTAGTTTTCTTGTACTCTTCGTCTCTGGAGTCTTAATTATCTTTCTTGGCTGGGAAGAAACTCTGGAAAACCCATTAGTGCCCCCAATTGCAGCTTTAATACCTGTGGGTTTGGCTATAGGTTTAATATTCGCAGTTTGGCCTAATACAAAATATGGTTTATATTATGCCCTTTATGCGATTATAGTTATAGGAATACTAGCTATTGTAAGGGTGGTAGGTGGAGATCTCTCTGGATTTTCATCACCTTTAATAATGGGAATTCATATTCCTTCAGGTCTCATTATTTCCTTCCTTCCACTTTACACATCTTTTATAAGTAAGTATACAGATTGGACGGGAGTTTTTTTTGGAATTGGAGGTTTATTAATTTCCTTTGGAGGAGTACTTCTAGCCTTTGCTACAGTACCAGGTATAACAGCAATTTTACCACTCACTGATATACTCGTAATCCTTCCTATACTTTTATTGATTGTCGGAGTGTTTTTTCTGCTAGGTATTGGTCTTCCTAAAAAGTGGAGTGTTCCTATTCCATTCCTAAATACTTAAAGGAAAGAGAAAAATCTTATCTACCAATTATCATTTTTTTTCTTTTTTTTAATGATTATTTCAGACCTTCAAAAAGCGGAAGAGATCAATTACGAAAAAAGGTTACTTGAAAGTAACTTACTTTTTGAAAACAAAGGAAACTAATATAATTATAAATAATATACGATTTGTAAATCTTCAATTGATGTTTAAGTGTTAAGCTTAGCTTTAAGTTAATTGAGAGAAAAAGAAGAACAATAAATTAAGCATTGCTCTTATCATTTAATTGAAGATTCTTCAGTTTAACAAGAAATAATAGACCAATGATCCTTGATTAGCTTCATTTCTTTTATGGATAGGTGAAAAACTTTATGACTATAATAAGCGAATCATCAGATTCAAAAATAGGCTGGTTGTTGAGAAAAATCAATTATGGTGCGACTCACAAAGGTATGATTACATTTACAATTGTTTGGGAATTTGTTATAATCTTATTTCTATCATCTTTCTCTGAACCAGTAAAATTAATTCTAGGTCAACCTTTATTACCTATTGTATTAAATCCAGATCCAGTTGAGAAAGCTGGTCGCCTTATTCTTATATACCATGCACTAGCAGTTCCATTCCTCGCTGTCTGTACATATTTCGTTCTCGAATTCATGGATGTACGGGAAAAGTTCAAATCACGAGTGAAATGGCCTCTTTTTATTGGAAGCATTTTAACATCCGCAAATGCAGTTTTATTTGCTTATGTTTTTCCTAACGGGTGGATTTTACATGGATTATACCTTGTAGGATTATCACTTTGCTTCTATGCTGGTATTATGCTTCTCCTCGGTATTTTTCCAACCAAATCTTTCCCTAAACGAGAGAGCGGTCGAAGTATCCTCCTTGGACAATCCGCTTTAACATTACTTGCTGTATGTATTTTACTTAGCGTAATTCTTGGAGGAGCAATTGGATCCTTTTTCGGAAATGGAATGGTACCTTTACTCGCTGAATACTTTCTTCGTTCCTATGATCATAATACTTATGCTGAGCTATTTGTTGATGCGGTGAAAGCACATCTACACATCATGTTAGCCCTTATCGATGTTATTATCTTACTAGTAGTTTATCGCTATACTGTTCCTGAGCAGAAGGGACGATGGTATCGGATTTCAATGATACTTGCTATGCCAGGTATGTTGATTATGTCGATAGGATCTTGGGCTGTCACTTTTAATTCAATAATCTCTTATCCCTTTGATATGCACTATTTGATATACGTTGGATCAGCTATTCTCGTAACCGTTGGCCTCATACTTGCTTTAACTGGATGGAATAAAGCGAGTAAAGAAGTTCTTGGTGATGCGTATGAATCTGCTTCTTGGTTGGCACGTACTAAATCTGTGATTACAGGAGCTCCTGTGAAATTTGCATTGTACTT